>JANYDJ010000011.1 GCA_025363675.1 Flavobacteriaceae bacterium
CATTTTGAAATTGTGTTATCGCATGAACTTGGGCATGTTGAGGTAAAAGAAGATTATATAGAAGTTGTGTTTGAGGAGAAGAATATATTGCCATCATCTGTAGATGTTTCCCAGTATGAAACAAAAGAATTTTACAGCAAACAAGTCCAAGATTTTCCGTTGCGAGGCAAGGCAGTGTTCCTTACCATAAAACGGCGAGTCTGGCGGCACAAGATAACAAAAAAGACTATAACAAATGACTTTACATTTTTAGCAGAGGGTTCGAAATTCACCAAAGAGCTCGCTGATTTTTTAAAAGAAAGAAGTTGAAACAAGGCTCGATCCGATGAGCACCATTGCAAGTTATTATAAAGTAAAACCAGATAAACCCAGATTACGCATTAGGCAATTTTAAGAAATTAACTTTCGCTGAAAACTCAATGCTGAAAAGGGTTTCATAGAAATTTAGTATTCAAAATCTCTAATGCTACACATTAGAGATTTTATATCATTGTAATTTGATTATCATCTACTTATAACCTGTTTTTTTTCTATTGCGTAATTTGGGATAAACCTATTTTAGGATGAGAGAGTTTGAAAAATAAGGTCGCCATCGTTTATTTTTTCTTTGTTGGTGGGTTTTACTAATGAATATTCAGCAGTTTGGGCTGCAGCAACAATAATATTTGCAGCATCGTGTTTCACATTTTCTGTGCAAGCAATACAAAAACTAAAAAAAGCAAAGTGTATAATAAGTTTCATTTGTTTTTTACCTTTTAAATTTAATATTCAAATCATCAATATATATAACAGAAGGGGTAGGGTTATATACATACACTTTAATTAAATTAGCTTGATAAAAATTTTGTGGAAGTGTAAACACATAATTTGCTTTATTCCATTTGTTGGTAGTGGTAGATAACTCTTTAACCAAGATACCATACCATTTGGGTTCTATATCTTTACCTGAAATTTCGATAGTTAATTTGGCATCAGTGTTAATACTATTTTGAAACAACTGCATATCTATCGAAACTTGTTTTAAAGAATCGGGCAGCCCTTTTATGGGGTATTCGAAAGTAATGCTGTAGTCTTGCTTATTCCCAGTTTTAGATGATTTTTCTCCGGAAAATGATTTCTCAGAAGTGAGTGACTGTGTTTGCCCCCAAGGAGTATTGCCATCGCAATTAATAAAAAAGTTATCAGGTTTTGTATTATTATATGATACCTTCACATAATCTTTACTATATATTTCTTTCAAACATTCAGCTACATTTTTTGCTATTGCTTTTCTTCCTTGTTCTGCATAATGTTCTGTTGTCCAATTTTTGTCAATATACTCTGAATTGCCAACAGCTTCAAGGTTGTCAACTACACGCACCTTGTTTTTATGATATCTTTTTACCAATAAATCTCTGTTTTGTTTAATCAAATAAACCAATTCTTTTCCTACCAATGAATCTGCTCTTTCCACATTTTCGCCCAGTAAATTAAATACCAGATTCCAGTTGCGTTCTTGAGCCAATAATACTATTTTGTCAAAATCTTTTATTCGTGGATTGGTGATTGTGTCTATTTGAAAAGCATAGGTTTTTATATACTGACAAGCTACATCAGTTAATGGGCGATTGATGGAGCCATCCGCATTTCTCACACCATACTTTGCCATTGCATTGTCCCAATCAATTACATTTTTATATTTGAATGGGGTCGGAAATTTCAGCGTATCATTTTTCCATTTCTCTTTAAATTGCTCTTCTCTTTCTTTGTCTGTTTTAATATCATAACCTTTAAATGCCAATAAAAATCTATTAAATAGGGGGGGATATTTTTTTAATAATACCATACTTTTTTGTAAAGGCGTTTCCAGATTTGAATAAACCCAGTTGGCATCAAACGATCTTAAATTTAGTGTTACTATAATAGTTTTTGCAGACGCGTTTTCGGGTATGTTTCTTAATAGCTCGTAGTAGATGCCCGCATGCGTAGCCTCTTTGGTAATGGAGCCAAACTTTTTTGTAGGATAATAATCATGAATAAAATCAGAAATGGGTCGCTTGTCTATATCGTCACTTCTAAATGAAATGTTCGACGATTCTCCCACATATATAACCTCAGCTTTTTCATTTACTACATTTCTAACTATATTAATGATATTAGAATGTGCCTGAATATCGTTTTCAAAAAAAGTAAATTTATATATATAATTTAATACAACCAATATAATTGCTACTAAAGCAAATTTGTATATTACAGGTTTCATATTTTTCATAGTTTGTTAAAATTGAAAATATATGAAAGGGAAATTATTGACACTCGAGAATGCAATAATTAAAAAAATCATTACAGAATATACAGTCCACCTAACTGCCTCATTGCAGTTGTTGCACCACACATCAAACCTGGTGTTGTAGAGCAGCCTGTCAATAAGTATGAACAATCCAAACAGTAGCCATATTTTGGGCTCTACTTTAAAATCGTCGGCAATACCTATATTGTGTATAATAGATTTACAAATAATTTTTATTTGGTGCAAATCCGTGGCCCTAAAAAGTATCCAAATAAAGCTCACCATAATAAATGTTTTAATAATATGGAAAGTGTTTGACACCAATACCAATACTTTATTTTCTGATTTTTTTAGTTTCAATATTCTGGTAATTAAACGCTCGGTTATATAAACCAATCCATGGGCAAAGCCCCACAGTATAAAGGTCCAATTAGCACCATGCCATAGGCCGCTTAGTATAAATACAATTAATATATTTACCATCCAGCGTTGTATTTTCACTTTGTTTCCACCCAACGAAAAGTACACATAATCTCTAAACCAAGTAGACAATGAAATATGCCATCGCTGCCAAAACTCCCCAATACTTTTAGACATATACGGATTTTTAAAATTATCCATGAGGCGATAACCCATTGCCAAAGCTGTGCCCACAGCAATAGTAGAGTATCCCAAGAAATCGCAATAGATTTGGAATGAGTAAAAGAACAATCCGGTTATAATACTTAAACTATTATAAATTATCGGGTTTTCATATATTTGGTCTACATAGCCTGCTATATTATCAGCAATTACCATTTTAATAAATAGGCCGAATAAGATAAGTCGGAACCCTTGTGAGATATTGGAATAACTGAACTTTTTTTCTTCGCGTAATTGAACCAACAAATTCTGAGGCCGCTCAATAGGACCTGTTACCAGTTGGGGGTAGAACATTACATATAAGGAATAGATTCCAAAATGTCGCTCTGCTTTTTGCTTACCTTTATATACTTCAATTACATAACTTAAACTTTGAAATGTATGGAATGATAAACCAATAGGTAAAATAAAATGTATTGCTTTTTCAGGATAATAGAACCCAAACTTATGACTTAAAATAAGCATATTGTCATTAAAAAAATCATAATACTTAAATATAAATAATACCAAACAAGTGGAAATAATACTGATGATTAAATAAGCTTTCTTTCTTCGCTCTACGGCTTTTTCTATCCATATAGCTGCTACATAATCAATAATAATGGTAGCGAAAAGTATAAATATATATTGCGGAATAAAAAACATATAGAACACACAACTTGCTGCCAGCAAGTGCATCCACCTGTATTTATGAGGTAATGCATAAAACAGCAAGGTTACTATCGGAAAGAACAATAAAAATTCTAAAGAGTTAAATAGCATATTTGTTTTTTATAATACCATACCCGCCATTTATCTTTTTGCGGAAGTTTAGTTGGGTTGTAATATATTGCTTGTTGTGTTGTCGGCCGCTAAGTTTATACATAACTCGTATATATATCCAACAAACATAAGGCAAAACCCCAATAAAACAAATGATAATACAAAACTATTAAGGGAAACTTCGGCTTTGCTAAAAACCCAAATTTATAATCTCATTTCATCAATTCTGCCAACCCCGGAAAATCAAGACTATAATATATAGTTTTACAAAATCGTGTTCTTAAAATAGCTCTGATGCAATCGGTTTCTTTGTTATAAAAGACAAAAAGTGGATTTGAAAATTAGTGGTGCAACAGCAAACCGTGTTCGGTCAGTGGTTTGTGTCCTCACAAACCACTTT
This sequence comes from Flavobacteriaceae bacterium, assembly GCA_025363675.1. Lineage (GTDB taxonomy): Bacteria > Bacteroidota > Bacteroidia > UKL13-3 > UKL13-3 > CANJUD01. The sequence goes on from JANYDJ010000011.1 coordinate 4,074, forward strand.
TTTATTTATTCATGCTGCTGTTGGTGGGGACACCAACCGCTGACCTCGAATCTGCTTGTTGGTTTGTTCAATGCTTTAATCCAATTGAAAGTATTGGATGAATTTCAATTGCATTTGGTGCTGCTCCAAGTTGCCCGTGTACTTTATCATAAAATGCTGTTCCTGTAATTAAATAAATTCCTGTGTCAACTTGCCCTGTAACAAGCAATGTGTTTTTAAAATCATTTCTTGCCTGTGTAAATTCAGCAAGATGTTTGCTTTGTTGAACGGAAGAACAAAATGGGTCTGGAATTTCTCCAACCATAGTTATTGATGGGTCAGAGAGGTCTTCAAGTACAAGATGGTAATCTCCATCATCGCTTAATTTGTATTCTCGAATATGACATTGTATAGAATAAGTATTTAACTCAATTCCAAATCGCAGAGTTCTGCTCTCAATTGATTGCAGAAGTGGAATGTTGATAAGCGTATTGACGGTTGAATTTTTCGGAGTGTAATTCACATTCGGTTCGCCTGCATCGGTAAGAGTTTTTACATCCCATCTGTCTTTGCCCACGCAATCAGGTTTTCTTTCGTTAGGTTTTAAACAAGAATTTATTATAAAACAAATGGCACTGACGATAATCAGCGAGGGTATAGTATATTTTAGTTTTAAGTATTTCATCGTTTGTAAATTATCTTTATTCCAAAATCAATTATTCTTATTGTGCTTTCTTCTTCAATGGCATTGTTTCCGAAATGTTGAAATAATACTTTATATGCACCGTATATTCCTATTCCTAAGTTTTTATTGAACAAGTAATCACATGAAAGTGTGGGCAACAAAGATATACCGCCATCGTGAAAGGAAGGTCGGGGATTTCCATTCGCATCTGTTCCGCTGAAAGTAATAAAATCATAACCGCATTTTAGAAGTGAATGGATGAATAAAATCTTAAATACTTTAACTTCATATCCCACGGTAATTCCTGGAGAGAGAATTGTCATTGTTCCATTTCGGTCAAGAACTTGCTGACTAATTTTGAAATAACTGTAACCAATGTTTCCTCCTAAGCAAAGTTTCTTCTTTGTCCTTTCGTATCCTATTCTCGTGTCAAATATTCCGTTGTAAATTCTGCTGAATGTACTCCCTGATGCAGGTATCGGATAACCAGTTTGCAGCGAGAAAATATTTTTGCTTGATACATTGTCTGTTTGAGTTGTCTGTCCAAATGAGGCGACTGAAATTGTTAGAAAGAAAAATGTCCAACTGGTTTTCATGGTTGATAGTTTGATTTTGCTATACACTAGTTCAGAAAAAGTTTTACGATAGTGGTCAGTGGTTAGTAGCGGTGGTTGGCGAAAATGTTGAATCAAGTTAAGGATGAAAACCACTTTTTTATTTATTCATGCTGCGATTGGTGGGGACACCAACCGCTGACCTCGAATATCTGTAAACAATTTTGTAAAGTTCTTTCAACGGTGAATCACCTTCAAGTCCGTAGTCAGTAAAAACAAATGTCTTTTTGGTTGTGAAAATTTTTGTTGTTGAAGTTGGTTGGTCTGTCATGTTGACTTTATACTCTGGTTTGAGTTTCTCAATGTCAGAAATTTTGAGCAACTTTTTAATTGCCGTCATTTCGGTTTTTGTCAAATAGTAAGTTGAACCTTTGAATGCAGGGTTGTAAAATGATTTGTCGCAACTGCTTGTGTCATGAGTAAAATCAATTACTGCTTTAATGGAAGGGAAGTTGTCTGACTCAACACCAAACGCACTTAAATCCATTTCAACTTTTACAACCGAATCTTGAAGTTCTGAAATTGTCAAAGAGTTTGATGTTACAGTCGCATCAAAACCATTTCTAAAAATCAATCCTAAACTGATATGGCAAAGAAAAAAGGAAATGAAGCAAGCAAATACAATTCCGATGATAACCCGAAAAATTTTCTGCACCTTGAAAGTCCGCCAAACCAACGGAACAGTAATCAATGGTGTCGCAAACATTGCATACCAAAGAATTTGTCCAATCGTATCAGTTGTTTGTTCGTTCATTTCTTGCAGTCAGTTTCAAGTTAGCACTGTCGCCAGCGGTTGCCGATAACATGTTATTATCCGCACTCGCAAAAGTACGAAAACATTTAATATCAGCAAATAATAAAAATATTCGGAACTTTTGGTGTAAATATTCCGCACCTTTTTGCAGTTTCATGATTTCGTTTTTCACCCAAAGCAGTTGCAATTCCCCCTCAATTTCCTATCACAATTATAACCGGTTGGCTCCAGGCACCTTGCCCGGCTGCACCTAATGATTTGGCGTATATTTTATTTTGTGAATGAAAATTCATATCAGAAAACTGAGAGGCAATTGTAATTGAAATAATTCGATTGTGCAAATTTTATTTTCGTTTTAATGTTTTTTATTTCCCTTTAAAACGGTCAACTTATTTTAGGCAGCAACAAAGTAAGGTCGCCAAATTTGATGTTGGCTTGTTTGATTGGTCCTAACGATTTTATTTTTAAATGTTCCATTTTTTATTTGGATTATTATTTCGCAAAGGTAAAATTTCTAAAGGTTCTTTTTGTGTTTCATTTATCAGGGAAAACTGTTCGTTCAAAGCCCGAATGTTCAAAGTTAGCAGTGTCCCAAAGCCTTACCACTAACTCATATATACCCGCAACAAACATACACCCATACCAACAAACCCAACAACAGCAAAAAAAAAACGCAATTGCTTTATTGCAGTTTTAACTTATCGAACGGCCTTTTAATTTTGCTCAGATTAAATAAATCTAAAACAAACCCTACGCATTATTTAGTATTGCAGCAATTTCTTCAAAGGCATTCTCACCTTTAATAATATATTGTTCGGCTCCTTTTTGAATGGTTTGCATGGCAAGCGTATAACGCTCTTGACTGGAAAGCATGATGACATGAATTTTAGGAAAATTTTTCTTAATCACTTGCAAAATCTCCAGTCCATTTGCAGCATCTTTCACATGGGTGTTCAGGTGAAAATCGAGAATCAGAAATTCGGTTTCGCTGCTTAGTTGTTGCAGGCAGTCTTCTCCTGTGGCATACACCTTAACATCATGATTTATTTTACGTGTGATATAATCTTTTAATGCCTCGCAAAACATGGAGTCATCATCTACGATTACAATTTTTTTTGGTTTTGTGAAAATCATACTATTTTTTTATGCAACAAAAGTATTTGGTTTGGCTCACTTAAAATCAAATAGTTTCAAATCTTTTACAGCTTCCATTATCTGAGCCCTAAAAATTTCGATATCGGCTTGCACCCGATGATCTATTTTTTCGGCCCTACATATTAATTCTATTTTATTCCCCAGGTCCTTGCTCTCTGCCATGCCCATCATGGTAAGTTTTGTTTTGAAGCCGTGCACTTGATTGGCGATTGTTATATAATCTTCGGTAGCCAATGCCTCCATTATTTTGCTGTTAAGTAGGGGAGCTGCATCCAAAAACATCTGGATATATTTCTGCATTTTAACAGGGTCTCCCTCACAAAATTTTTCGAGGTAAGCTAAATCAGTGGTAACGGAGAACTGCATTTTCTTTGGCGTAACGGAAGGTTCGCTTTTTTTGCTTTGGTATATAATCTTTCTTCCTGTTGCTTGTGCTAGTGCTGAAACAAGCTGTGAGGTTTTGAAAGGTTTTGGCACATAATCATTCATCCCTGCTTCTTTAATTTTATCGAGGTCATTTCTTAAAACACTTGCTGTAAGAGCAATTATAGGTATTTGATAATTCATCATTTGCAAACGGGTATCACGTATTATGCGTGTGGCTTCATATCCATCCATCACGGGCATTTGAATATCCATAAGCACCACATCATATTTTTGTGCTGTTAAAAGTTCTACTGCTTCCCGTCCATTTATCGCTTCAGCAATTTCAACATTTGCCTTCGCCATTAAGGTATCTTTTACCACGGTGCGATTGTATGCATTATCGTCGGCCAATACAATACGTAAACCATCCAATATACTTGCATCAATTTGTTCCGCATTTTTCAGTTCTATTATTTTTTCTGGGGAGCCAATCGGATAATTTATTTCAAATGAAAAAGTACTACCTGAGCCTTCTTTACTCTCAATATGTATGGTTCCGTTGTGGAGTTCTACAAGTTGTTTGCTAATACTTAAGCCCAATCCTGTGCCCCCAAATTTTCGTGTATCGGAAGCATGTGCCTGCCCAAAACTTTCGAATACTTTTTGTATTTTATCCTTCGGAATTCCTATACCTGTATCAGTGATTGCAAAATGGAGTTTGTTAGTGGTTTCGGTAAATTCCTCAATGCTCACTTCTATCATCACCGAACCTTTTTCTGTAAATTTAATGGCATTTCCTGCAAGGTTCATCAGTATTTGGTTTAACCTAACAGGGTCTCCAATCACTGCTTCCGGAAGGCCCTCACGCATATATATAATAAGTTCCAATCCCTTTTCTTCTGCTTTGTGCTGCAGTGTTTGTTTCACCAGCAAAACAATATCGTTTACAGAGAAATCAATTTCTTCGAGGTCAATTTTTCCTGCTTCTATTTTAGAAAAGTCAAGAATATCATTGATGATAAATAACAAATTTTCAGATGATTTTTGAATGCCCGTTAGATATGCTTGTTGGTCATCTCGCGGGTGTTTATCAATAAGTAGGTTGGTCATTCCCATCACGGCATTCATGGGGGTTCTTATCTCGTGGCTCATGTTGGCAAGAAACTGTTCTTTAAACTTTTCGCTTTGCTCGGCTCTCTCCTTGGCAAACTGCAATGCTTTGCTGCCTCTCTTAATTTTATTTCTTTGCGTAAAAAACACTCCTGCAAATAATAGCATTACTGAGAAACCACCCACAAATCCATTCCTAACTAATTTTTGTTCCTCCAATTCTTTTACTGCAATAGCATCTTTTTTTGCCTGTTCTGCTTTGGTTGAATCTTGCACTTTATCAAAATCATATTGCATTTGCTGCTGTACTATTTTCTTTGTATTCTCTTTGTTAATTAAACTATCGCGGTAGGTAATATATAGTTTATAATTTTGATATGCTCCTTTATAATTTCCCAAAGCACTATCCACCACCGACAGGCCTCCATAAGCAGATTTCATATCCTCCAGCGAGCCAATTTCTAATGCCAATGCAAGGGCTTTTTGTTCATATACTTTGCTTACCGAAGGTTTACCAAGTTTAAGGTAAATTTCTCCAAGGTTATTATATGATTCGGCAGTTCCTTGTTTATCTCCAATTTCTTCTCGCACTTTAAATGCAGCAAAATTATTTTTTAATGCTTCTGCATAATTGCCCTGTTCTTTATATATATTCCCGATATTGTTTAAGGAGGCAGCAATTCCTTTTTTATTCCCAATTTCTTCCTTTATTCTAAGCGAAGCAAAATGATTTTTTAAGGCTTCTACATTATTACCCTGTTCATTATAAATAATTCCAATATTGTTGTAGGCGTCGGCAATGCCTTGTTTATCTCCAATTTCTTCTCCAATTTTAAGCGAAGCCAAATAATTTTTTAATGCTTCTTCATAATTGCCCTGGCTTTGATAAATAAGTCCAACATTGTTGTAGGAGCCAGCAATTCCTGGTTTATCTCCAATTTCTTGTTCCATTTTAAGCGAAGCCAAATAATTTTTTAATGCTTCTGCATAGTTGCCCTGATTATGATAAATAATTCCAATATTACAATGCGACGCAGCATTTAATATTTTATCTCCAATTGCTTCCGATATTGTTAAGGAAGCGAAGAAATTTTTTAATGCTTCTGAATAATTACCTGTACTTTCATATATATTTCCAATATTGTTGTACGACATAGCAGTCCCACTTTTATCTCCCATTTCTACTCTTATTTTAAGCGAAGCGAAATTGCTTTTTAATGCTTCTGAATAATCACCCTGGTTCCAATAAATATTTCCAATATTGTTATAAGCTTGAGCCAATCCTTTTTTATCTCCAATTTCTTTATATATTTTTATGGCTTTGGTATAATTTTTTAATGCTTCATCGTTATTAGAAATATCATCAAAAGCACTACCAATATTAAGTAATGCTTTTGCTTCTCCTTTTTTCCAGCTTAATTTTTCAGCAAGTTTTAAGGCATCCTTTGCATACGTCATTTCGTTATCATATTTGCCTGCTTTATATGATTCTTCTGATAAATTATTCAGCACATTTACCTTGGTGGTATCTTCCTTCGCTGTTTTTAAAATATTCAACAGCGAAGGAATGGTTCGGTCGCCACCGGTTTTTTTGCTTTGGGCATACGCTTGTTTCGTTGCACCCGCAATGATGATAAGGAAGGAAAGTAGAACTATTTTTTTCATTTCTGTTATATATAATTATATTGGCTTGCGATGTAAACAACGCCTATAAAAATCAAATCGAAAAATGTTTTATTTCCTATCACTTATCCGCCGCTATGGGGTAAGATTTGTTCGCATGGTTTTGGGTGTGCAATATGGGTGGCGTATAATGGTATTGAAAATGGTGATTATACATTTAACTTTGTTGCTTGCAAGCAGCTAAAGAAATTATATACTTGAGAATAATATGCACCTCCCTATTACTGGGAATAGCGACAATGAGTGGTGCCCAGAATATTCCTGTGGCGAAAAAGGGCCATTTAAAATGGGGACTACAGGCCAACTATTTTAATAATTTCGATCTAAATTTTAAGGCCGGTGTTTTATTAAGTACTTCGGTTACGGCTCAAAAAAATAAATCGCAGTTTGCAATTGGGCCAATGTGGTGGGCCGACAACAATTATAAAGCAGATATTTTTAGAGGTGCGATTTTTTCGTATCAATATTCCCCATTTGTAACCAATAGTAAAATCAATTTTTATTTTATATATGATTTGGTATATACTTATCAAAAAACCGGATGGGATAAAAGCGTGCAGTATGGCAATACCTATTATAATGTATCGTACAAAACCAACTGGCACTCATTGAAGAACCAGGTAGGATATGGGTTTAACGTAAATCTGTACAAAGGATTATACATTACCCAAAGCATGAGTATTGGTATTGAATATTATAATACAGGCAGCAAAACTGAGGTGAAAGACAACCCAAGTTTGTCAAACACTTATTCAAGCGGAAACATATTCTCGGGCTCGGGTACCAGTAGCTTTTTAAAATTTGGGATAGGATACAATTTTGAAAAATAAAATATATATTATATTATTTTGCAGCATGCAGGTTTTGTTTTCCACTTGCAAGAGAGGAACCACTTTCGATGAAAAATGGGAGCTTACCTTTAGCGATGAATTTACCGATACAGTATTGAATAGGAATGTGTGGAAGACGGAGTTTGAATGGGGATATCCCGAAGACCAACAAAAATATATTGACTCAGCCTTCACAATTAAAGATGGTATACTGCACATTATTACCAAGCGAGATACTGTAATAGGTAAAGTACAAAATAATTATAATCATTTATTTTATTTTTCATCGGGAATGATACAATCCTCAAAAAGTTTTTCTCAAAAATATGGATATGTAGAAATGCGATGCAAAGTTCCTTCAGGCCTAGGTTTTTGGTCTTCGTTCTGGATGTTGGGAGCCAAGAGTTGGCCACCAGAAGTTGATATATTTGAGATTAGTGGTTTGCGTCCAAACAAGATGTCGGTAAGCAATCATTTCAAATCAAGCAAAGGAAAAGAAATGCAGAATGGAACTTCAATAAATGGGCCTGATTTTTCTCAAGACTTTCATAATTTTGGATTAGAATGGAATGTAAAAAAATTGATATGGTATATTGATGGAGTGAAAGTATATGAGACCGATTATGGTATTCCACAAAGTGAGATGTTTTTGGTATTAAGTATTAGTTTGGGTGGTGGCGTTTTTTCGGGTAAAGCGAATAACACTACCCCACTTCCTAATTCATGCGATGTGGATTATATAAGAGTTTACAAAAACAAGTAGAACTATTATTTATAGGGTCAGGAATTTGACTAATGTTGTTCTTTAGCAATTGAATTGTTTTCACTGGCTCAAAGGTAGCTTGGGGAAGTGTGAAACCGAAAATGACATTTTGGGTATCCCAAAATACTCTCCACAGCCCATGTTATTATTCTATTGCATTGATTTACAGATTAAAAAATCTATTTTTAAAAAATTTTGTTTTTGTTGCTTATAATTTAAAAAAAAAAGATAATTTCGCGGGAAATTTAAAAGGAGACAAAAGACTATGTATTGGACACTCGAATTAGCATCATATCTAGACGACGCCCCATGGCCCGCAACAAAAGACGAACTTATTGACTACGCAATCCGTAGCGGTGCACCCCTGGAAGCAATTGAAAATTTGCAGGAATTGGAAGACGATGGCGAACCATTTGAAAGTATGGAAGAGGTTTGGCCCGATTACCCATCGGACG
>JANYDJ010000012.1 GCA_025363675.1 Flavobacteriaceae bacterium
ATTCGTTGTTTAGCTAGATTAATCTTGTAAGTATATATAATAGTTCCCTTTGGAATTACGAAAACAACGGGGCTCATCGCTTTAATATAACACAATACGTTGGATTACCTCACACAAACGAATGAAATATATTCCTTTTGGCAAACTTGAGAAATCAAAGGTTTTTCTACTATCAGAGTTCCAAGGTTCAGTATACATTTTTTCACCTAAGACACTATATACTTCCACTAATGACTTGGCAGAACTGCCACATTCTATCGTGAATACACCTATAGTAGGGTTTGGGTAAACCGTAAATATATTTTTTGAAAGAGGCGTATAAATCACTGTAGCATCCCATAAAAATAGTTTCATACAAAAGGTAGCCCTATCCATATCTTTACAACTGCCATAATTGTAATTGCCAATGGATGCCTGCGTTTGGGTATACAAGCCAGTGTTAAGATAGATATAGTTTTTATGGTAATTGTACAACCCAAGATATTGGCTGTTTTCGAGATTGGTGACTAATGAAAAACTTGAACTTAAGTTATTATAATTTTTAAAGAATAATACATTGGAATAATTTTTATGGGCATACTTCATAGTATATACATTGCTATTCAACAAAAAATTATTATCATTGTTTACACCTAAGAACAATAAATTATTGGTATCTATATATATGTTAGCATACAATTGGTCGCTATCCGAATTAAAAGGTATAATAAAATCTTTTGCAATCAGTGAGCCCAATTTGTTAAAGGTGAGTAGTGCATACCCAAAAGAATCTGGGTTTAAAACGCTGTCCTTTGCATTGTCGAAATGGAATGGTGTGGTGCCATAATTAAAAACAAGCGATACCAATGAATCGTTCGACACTGTTTGCTGGGGCGGGCTAAACATTTCTTCGCCTCCTGCACCGCCAATCCTTTTCACCCAATCGGTCTGCATCTGGGTAGTATTTATATGAGTAAGCAAAATATCTCTTGTAGGCACAAACATATCATAACTATTTACAGCATTTCCATTGTCCAAAATAAGGCTGTCGGTTACATTCGTTATCATATATATATTTTCTTTTTCAGCTTTCAGGATTGCCGGCACGTAATCAAAACCGTAGTTTGATTTCATAACGACATTGTGCGAAATATAATCGAGGTTAGAATCAAGTTTTATCAATAACATATTGTACCAGTTTGAATCGGCGGCATATTTTTTTCCGTTCAGGTTATAATCGCCTTTTACTTGTGCTATTGCGTATATTGCGTTCTGCGTGTATAATATATTGCCTGTGGATAAATGGGAAGTGGACGATACCAGTTTTTTGTACTGAACCACTTTCCCTCTTTCATCCAAGACATATACTCCAAGCATATTGCCGGGATTGCCCGCAATAACATGAACACCATCGAACGAGATGCTATTTTTGTTCTCTTCGAAAGCCTGAATATACAATCTCCCATTTTGTGTGTTACATGAAAAAGTACTGAACCCATAATTGTTAGTGTAATCAAACACCCAATCAGTTTTGTAATTGTTTGTATAATGGGTAATACGACCATGATAATTTGTTGCCGCAGAGTCGGTAACTACGCCGTTTTGTTCAATACTGTCTTTGTATATACTAAACGAATATAAACTGCCATCATTGAGATGGACTGGTCTATAATAACTATATAAGTAATTATTGCCACACGTTTTCAGTATGTAATCACTTTGTGAATGGGCTTTGTTTGCAAACAAAACAGTAAGCAGTATAAGAAATGAGAGATTGTATTTCATGGGGGTATATATTAGGAACACATTTATGAAGAATGGGCGAGAGAAAACACACTCTCCAGAATGCCTTTACGGCTAGTGGATTGGGGGGCAACTAAGCCTAAAAAAGCATTTACAAAAAACCTGAATGCATTTGTGAACATAGCTGGTTAAGTTTTAAAAAAGTTTTTGCAGGCAAGGTTAGGAGAAAAAGCAGTATGGTGCAAATTTATTTTTTTAAATTTACATCGTATTGTTGATGAGCGTGCTTTACAATTGCACCATGTTTGTCTTGAAAATATGAAATTGTGGAGCGAGAACAAACAAAAGCAACCTATTCAATACTGAGAGGGTGTTTTTAGAAATCATATCTAAAGCCTTATTCTTGATTTGCCTGAATGTTTCATCCAAAAGGGTTTGAAAAAATATACAATTCCCATATTAATAGAATTTTCATTACTCCATAATCTTTTACTTTTTGTACTGCTGCCATTGAGGTAGGCAAAAGTTAAAACATTATAATTTCTCGTTCTTTTATCAAATGCTGCACCGTTATATCTTCCTTCAATAGTTACACCTAATTTATTACCTTTCTTAAAGGATTTCAAAAATTGAAAATTAATTAAAGGGCAGAATAACTGAAATGGGGGATCATAGTTAATATTAGATATTTTAAATGTTTTATGAGTTGATGTACTAATTATCGTAAATCCGGGATACGACTCTTTAGCATAATAAAAACCCAGCCCTGCTTTTATTTCATACATTTTTTTGCTACAAAGCAAATAATTAAAATCTAACCGGTATGCCAAGTTATACGATCTATTTGAGTGAGAATATGACGTAGAATCTTTTATATTTATTATATAATTATTACCGGTTGATGGTATAAACAAACTTGCATTGACGCCTGCTTTTTTTACTTGGTACTGAAAGCCTATCCGAAAGTTTAGCCCCAAAGCGGGTTTGAAAGAAAAACCTTTAATGTCCTCGCCAAACGATTGCTGAAAGGAATAACCATAGATTGCTTCTATATTAAAAGCTACGTTTTGAGCACTTATATTTGTTCCAAATATAAGTATAATAATAATCAATAAATTTCTTTTCATCTCTTTTAAATTAATACCACAATAGGAAATTTTTCACCCATTGTGGTAGCTGTTTATTGTTTTATTATCTTTATAAGATAATTGTTTTTATCTATTATTGCATTTAACAAATAGATACCTTTGCAAGGCATGAACAACCTTCAAATATTCAGCAACCACGAGTGTGTGGATTCGTTGTTTAGCTAAATTTATTCATATCTTATCGGGCGTCTCCCTTTGGGACGAAACATTGATACTAGGCCCTAAACAACCCATACTTTATAATACAATAAATGGCCCTGAAACCATCTTTCCAGCTTATTTTTTTGCCTTCTTCATAAGTACGTCCATAGTACGAAATTCCCACTTCATATATTCTGATATTGGGAATTTTGGAAATTTTTGCGGTAACTTCGGGTTCAAAGCCAAAACGGTTTTCTTTCAGTTTTATTGTTTTTAATAATTCAGTATTGAATAATTTGTAGCATGTTTCCATATCCGTTAAATTTAAATTGGACATGGCATTGCTTAAAAAAGTGAGGAATTTATTTCCCAAAGTATGCCAAAAGAAAAGCACCCTGTGGGCATTTCCTCCCATAAAACGACTACCATATACCACATCGGCAAAGCCATCCAATACTGGTTTTAACAATATATTATATTCTGCTGGGTCGTATTCTAAATCGGCATCTTGTATAATCAGATATTCGCCGGTTGCTTCTTTAATGCCGCGGTGTAGTGCAGCACCTTTGCCCATATTATAGGGTTGTTTATAATATTGTATATTTAAACTGGCATTTTGTTTTATATATTCATGAATCGCTTCTTCCGTATCGTCGCTTGAGCAATCGTTAACTATTACAATCTCTTTGCTTATATCATTTAATAATTTTACATTTTTAATTTTATCCAATATTAAATGAATGGTTCGCCCTTCGTTATAGGCAGGTATTACAATAGATAATTTATTTATGATACTCATTATATATATTAATCAAAAAAACGATATTTTACTATGCAATACATAGCTCTGATGGCATCTTTCCAGCCAATTTTTTTCCCATCTTTATGCCCACGGGCAAAGAATGAAATACCTACTTCATACATTTTTAAATCGCGAATTTTTGATAATTTCGCCGTAACTTCAGGCTCAAACCCGAAACGATTTTCTTTCAGATTCAAACTTTTCATAATATCGGCACGCACCAATTTATAACAAATTTCCATATCTGTTATATTGATATTATTAAAAATATTCGACATCCAGGTTAAGAATTTATTGGCAAAGCCATGCCAAAAAGTTAATATACTTCTGGGGTTTTTACCACCTGCAAAGCGTGAACCATATACAACATCGGCACCTACTTTTACTACAGGTATCAATAGGTTATTAATTTCCTCGGGGTCCAATTCCAAATCGGCATCTTGTATAATAATATAGTCGCCGGTTGCACTTTTTATTCCGGTACGCAAGGCTGCTCCTTTGCCCTGGTTTACGTCGTGTTTAGAATATACAATTTTATGCTGGGGATGCTCGGAAATAAATGCTAGAATTTGTTGATCCGTATTATCTTTCGAGCAATCATTTACCACTACCACTTCTTTTTCAATACCGTTAATGAGGTCGAATGAAAATATTTTCGACAACATATTTTTCACTGTATTCTCTTCGTTATATGCGGGAACAATGATGGAAAGTTTCATTGAGTATATATTATAATTTTTTAGGTATTATATATTTATAAATTGTGGCAATATTTTTTGAATGCCTTCCTCTACGGGCAACAGTTCACGCCCCAAGATTGATTTCATCTTGCTATTCTCTGGCATGCGTCTGGTCATATCGCCTTCAGTAAGTGCGGGCAAATGGATAATCTCCGACTTTGAATTTGTTTGTGTAATAATCATTCGGGCAAGTTCTATAATAGGCAATTCGATATCGGAACCCAAATTGATTACGTCATTAATACATTTGCCCTGGTCTAATATAATATGTGTGGCATCAATATTATCATCGATATGGCAAAAAGTACGTGTCTGCATGCCATCGCCATTAATGGTAATAGGTTCATCGTTAAGAGCGGCTTTAATAAAACGGCTCATCACAAAATCGCTGCTTTGCTTGGGACCGTAGGTGTTGAAAAACCTAAAGATGGTATACTCCAGTCCATGCTCGCGGTAATATGATTTAAGAAATGCTTCGCCTACATTTTTCACGATGGCATAAGGAAGTTTGGAATTAAGTGGCGTTGTATCTTCATTTTGGGGAAACTCAACGGGTTCGCCATACACTTCGGATGAGCTTGAAAAAAATATACGTTTCACGCCAATGTTTTTGGAAAGCTGCAAAATATTATCAATCCCACGCAAGTCATTAAGCACCAATAAGGGATTCATAAGTGTACGCTGAACGCCCACCACGGCGGCATAGTGAAACACATAATCAAATTTGTTCGACACCATTATCGCCGACATCTCTTCATAAGAATTTGCATCGGCTTTTATAAATTGATAGTTGGGGAGTTTTGTCTGGGGCAAATTATTTGGATTGCCCGTAAGGAAATTATCAACCGCCACCACATAGTTATCTGGGTTCTGAATTAACTTGTCGGCCAATGAACTTGGGATAAACCCTGCACCGCCAGTAATAAGTATTTTTCTTTGCATGTAAATTTATTGAAACCGAATAGCGGCAAATTTA
>JANYDJ010000110.1 GCA_025363675.1 Flavobacteriaceae bacterium
GATTGAAGGACTTGAAATTCTTTCTCGACAGATTGAAGTTAATCCTGCAATTCACAAAAAATTGGTAAGGCTTTCTAAAATCGGCAACTATAAAGACCTTGACGAAAAGACAATTAAGAAAATGCAAAAGGTTTGTAAGCAATATGGTGACAAATTGAAACTTAAAGACGGCAAACTATTTATTGAGGGCGAAAGCGATATTGACCTTGCTTTAAAGATGTTATCGGACTATTACAAACGTGGAGAAGTTTCGGGCAAAGCATACGGGACATTTGCAGGTAAACAATTAACAGCGACAGAAGAATAAGCCAACGCATTTGGTGGCACATTTGTATTTTTTTTCAACGCACAGACCAACGCTAAAAAAATCCAAAAGAGCCACCAAGCAACCGCACCAAGACACTGCAAATATGGACAGACGAGCCACGACCGAAAGAACACCAGCTTGTAACATATAAGGATTAAACGCAGCTTTTTAAAAAAAAGGTGCGATTTAATCCTGTGTTGACTGACCCTTTGGGAGGCAATCGTCGTGAAATTTTGTATACTATGGGGATTTAAAATTGCAACTAGCTTTTTGGAGGAGGTTTATGGAAGGCAATGGCAGAACCATGCGAATTTGGTTGGATATGATACTAAAAAAAAGACTGAAGAAACTAGTAAACTGGCAGTTTATCGACAAAACTCTTTATATACAAGCAATGGAACGCAGCCCCATAAACGACCTAGAATTGCGGACATTGCTTTTTGCAAACTTAACTGAAGACATAAACAACAGAGAAATAATATTTAAGGGCATCGAACAATCCTATTACTACGAAGGATATGAAAAGGAAAACGATGACGAATAAACTTTAATGCGGTAAGTAGATAGCTGCAACAATAACAGTACGATTTATTCTATATTACAACCACCCTTTCACAAAATAATCCACTATAAAAGCAAGTGCTATAATACCCAGCAAAACTATAATAGAATACGGATTTGCGAAATTGATTGTCCAGCCTAGGTATTTTATTCGTTTGGGAGAGAGTACCCGTTTGTCTGCTTTATTATAATAGAATATCCCCATTTCCAATTGGCGGGATTGGCATGCCACGAATTGCGGGTTTCGGCGGTTGGTTTATTACTTGTTTCCATATATAATTTTACAAACTCAACGAAGTAGTTAACCCCGATTTAATTTCGAAATCTTTTTCAAAAGTCATATAGGCACGGGTATGCTGCTTGTAGCGGTATATAAGTTTGTAGGGCTTATCCAATGTGGGTTGCAGGGTGATGATTTTGCGGCGGAGCTTTTCGTCGAGGTCGCACACCCACTCCAGTTTGTTATTGCTCCACTGGTATATTGCCCCATACACATCGTTGAATGAAACCAATGACAATTTACCCGGTGTAGGGATTTCTATTTTGGTTACTTGATAGGCATCTATCGATATTTCTTTCAAGTATATTCTGGGCAGGGTGAGCACTTCCAAATCGTAGAGCCCTGTTATATATTTTCGAGTGGTATTAAAATCCTGCTCACTAAGGGTCCAATATTCTTTGGCTTTTCTCACCAAACATTGCACCTTATCATTGGGGTTAAGTCCGCCCACAATAAGTTGCAAAGAGCCTTGGGGCACATCAACAGGTATCACATTGTGCCGGCCCGCTTGCAGTTCTATATTTTCTACTACTACTTCTGGAATGGTATGCACCACCAATCGGTATTTAATAGTGGGCTCAATACTTAAAGTATCGGGCAATGCTCTATCATTTAAAGTATGTACAAAATTATACTCGAGCTGTCCGTTTTGCATATTATAAAAAGTGATAGGCACATTCGATTCTACGGCACGGCCAAAGGCATCAATTAAATTTACCTGCACCGTAGTATTGTTCATTGCCTGAGCAATAACCACGCGTAGCACATTGTTAAAAGATTCCTCGGTGGTTGCATTGTAAAAACGCCCCACACATTGGTAAGCCAATTTAAAGTCGACCGTGCTGGCAAGGCCTATCACAAAAGGTTTTAATACCACGCCCGCTTTTTGTAATGCTTCCGATACGGCACAGGGATCACCTTTGCACTCTTCCATACCATCCGTAATAAGTATGATAATATTTCTGGCAAGTGGATCAACAGGAAAATCGGGACCACACATAGTGAGAGAATGTGCAATAAGGGTGGTTCCTTTCGGATTTATTTTTTTTAGTTTTTCCTTAATTAAATCATGATTATCTTTGGTAAATGGCACCTCCAATTTGGTATCATTACAATCTTGCATTTTAGCCTGGTTTTGGTGGCCAAATACCCGTAAAGCTATTTCTAAATTGTTGACCGTTTTAAGACTATCGACAATATTTGAAAGCAGCCTCTTTGCTACAACAATGCGGGTTTCCTTATCAAGTTTCGACAACATACTGCCCGACGCATCCAATAAAAACAAAATTCGTGTGGTCTTTTTTTGAGCTGAGATAGGATTTGTAAAAACAAAACTTGCAAACAAAAATGTATATAATAGTTTAATCAAGTTTTTTTTCTTCATATATATCATATATAGTCTGTTTAAGTAATTTTAATTTTTATAAACCTTGCAAAAGTAACACTACAATTGTTTTATTGTTATAGCTTTGCAGTTAACAAATATCAACAAGTGAAGGTAACTGGTTTTAGTTTTATTAAGAATGCTGTAAAATATGACTTCCCCATAGCGGAGGCTATTACTTCTATACTGCCTATCTGCGATGAATTTGTGATAGCGGTAGGCAAGTCGGACGATGATACCCTGGGGCTGATAAAGAGCATTGGTTCTAACAAAATACGTATTATAGAAACGGTGTGGGATGAAACCCTACGCGAAGGTGGGCGTGTGCTTGCTGATGAAACCAACAAAGCATATAATGCAATTAGCGACGATACCGATTGGTGTTTTTATATACAAGGCGATGAGGTTTTTCATGAAAGTGATTTGAGCAAAATTAAGGACGCTATGCTATTATATAAAGATGATAAAAGTGTGGAAGGTTTGGTATTTAATCACCTCAATTTTTTTGGCTCTTATGATTTTATTGCCGACTCGCGTCACTGGCAAAAGAAAGAAGTGCGTGTAGTGCGAAAAGACCCAAGCATTACATCGTACAAAGATGCCATGAGTTTTAGAAAAGGTGACCGAAAACTATATTGTAAATTGGTTGATGCAACTATATATCACTATGGCTGGGTGAAAGACCCGAGGACACAATCGGAAAAACGAAAAGCTTTTGAAAAACTGTGGCACGATGACAATTGGATGCAAGAGAACATTAAAGACGAAAGTATATTCAATTATTCGAGCATCGATTCTGTGAAAAAATTTACGGGCTCTCATCCTGCTGCAATTGCTGACCGTATTAAAAAGACAAATTGGACTTTTGAGTTCGACCCCACACTCTCAAGCAAATTGCCCCTAAAAAAAAGATTCTTGAATTGGTTTTACCAAACCACCGGAATTCATATTGGGGAGTTTAAGAATTATGAGATGCGATAAGAATCCGTCATTGTGAGGAGCGAAGCGTTGGTTGTGTGGTTGGGTGACGAAGCAATCTCCTTGCGTGTATGCTCGGCGAGATTGAAATTTCCGAGCATACACTCAATGGGATTGCCACGTTGGAAGCCTCCTCGCAATGACGATAGTATTTATTTTACACCCAGTGTATATCATGTCCCTCTCGTTCCATTTTTCTATACCAGGTCATCTGTCGTTTTGCAAACTGGCAGATGCGATTATACAATTGTTCCTGCATTTCACTATAGGTTAATTGCCCCATTAAATATAGGGTGATGTATTTATATTCTAGCCCCAAATTTATTAAATATTCTGTCCCCAATTCATTTTTCAAAAGCGAAGCTACTTCATCTATTAAGCCAGTATTTAACCTATGCTGTAAACGTGTCCTTATTTTTTCACGCCTTAATTCTACAGTTTGGTTAATTCCTATAATGTAGGGCTTTACCTTGGGCAAATCAGATTTACTTATACTATTGTTCTGCAAGTATTTTACAATTTCTATGGCTCTTATTAATCTTTTTGTAGTTGATAAATCTGCTAAGGTATGATAATCGGTGAGCGGAAATTTATGATAATATTGTATTAGTTCTTGGTGGGAATAAAGTTCCAGTTCTTGCCTAAATTTTTCGTCAACGGGTACATGGGCATAGTGATGCCCTTTTAATATAGCATCCAGATACAAACCTGTTCCACCACATACTACCGGTACCTTTGCTGCATCAATGCATTGTTGCCATGCCCTACCAAAATCATGTATATAATTACTGAGGTTGTATTTGCCCCCTAACTCAACTATATCAATTAACTTATAGGGAATTTGATGCCCCTCTATTATATATTCTGCTAAGTCTTTTCCGGTTCCAATATCTAAATGTTTATATACTTGCCTTGAATCTGCACCTATAATACAGCCATTGTTTTGAAAAGCCAGCTGCACAGCAAGCTTGGTTTTACCGCTGGCTGTGGGGCCAATAACCATAAAACTATTATATATATTTTTATCTAGGCTTAACAATATTTAACCATTTTTATATTGCCCGAATTATATATTTCTATCAATCCAAATTGTTGTAATATAGTAGCCTTTTGTGTAGATGAATCCATTCCTATTTCTTTGCAAAACCTTAGTGGGGAATGCCTCTCAAAGGTGGTGGTATCTAGCCAAAAAGACTGTGGAGCAGTATATTCTTTTATTTCAAACCCAATTTTAATATATCCATTGCCATTGCCCCAATCGCGGTCCACATAAGTCATTACGTCATCGGCATCATGTTCGTTCATATAATGATTTACGAGTTTACCAAGCCCGCCACTAACATAATATCCCTCCAAATTTGCATATCGAATTAATTCAGCCGAACGATAGTTTTTTTGTCGCATCTGCCTTGTTTTGCTAAAAAGTGCTACCGCAAATAATATATCTTTTTCGTATAATCCATATTTATAATAAGCCGATGCATACCCTTGTAAATGCTGGGTTTCTAGAAAACTTTGAGCGATAGATTTGTCTATTCGGCGAACTTCTGTTTTACGCCCATGTATTCTTTTGCCCATTCCAAATTTGCTCATCAGGCGATTCTTTATAATACTATTTGCATTGCACCATTGGTCTTCCCATAAATATATATTTTGAACATGTGGATGGGAATCGGTTAACTCAGAAAAAAAATTGGAGGGAGTTTTATCTTTTATATATTCTTTTAGTAGTATTAAGTGCAGTTGGAAACTATAATCAGGGAAAGCAAAAACAGAAAACGGACTGTACGGAATTTGGATAACACGATACGCAATTGTTATGGGCAAACTACGCAGCCAATCAATCAATTCATCCTTTATATCTGTTTCTTGTTTGATAGGGCAAAAATACTACAATTGTTTTGTATCTGTAATGACTGAAATAAACGTTTATATACTTATTTTTGCATGATGCATATTGGTCTGTTTTTCGGTTCTTTCAATCCTATTCACAAAGGGCATGAGGATATAGCCAAATATATGTTACAGTTTTTTGATGAAGTGTGGTTGATGGTGTCACCGCAAAATCCATTTAAAACAAACCAAACCCTTGCTCCGGTACAATTGCGTTTGGAATGGGCAAAAACCGTTTTCGCAAATAACGCATCTATAAAAGTAAGTGATATTGAAACCTATTTACCTCTCCCCTCCTATACTTTTCAGACGCTTGAACACCTGCAAAAAACGCATCCGACAAATACGTTTTCTTTAATAATGGGGTCAGATAATCTTCCCCAATTTTATAAATGGAAAGAATATAGACGCATTATACATCAACACAAACTATATATATATAATAGAGAAAGCAGCAGTAGGTATATTCTATTACACCAAAATATAATATACACCCATTCGCCCCTCATCCATATATCGGCAACAATTGTTAGGCAGAACATTGAAACAGGTCTGCTTAATGAAAATCAAGTTCATTCAGCAATTGCTGATGGTGTTAAAAAACACTATAATAGTAAAAAACAACTTTAATCGTTAAGCCCAAAAAACGTAGATATGCCAATGCTGAAAAGGTTTGCATTGTACATAATATCTTTAGTAAAGGCAAATTTCAATTCGTAAGGCCTTTCCTTTACATTAAATCTGAGGCCACCGCATGCTGATGGACCCACCAGTAATCCCAAATCAATGTCGAATAAAACTTCAGAGCCCACTCCAGCAAAAAAACCAAACCCTTCTATCTCATATTTATTATACAACATTCCTTTATTGTACATAAAATAGGTGGGTAGGCATATCATAAAAGCTCCTGAAGCACCACTTCGGCTGTTTGCACTAAAGTTAATATTGGCCGTTGGGTAACATGCCACGGATAAGGAGCTGTTATCACCTATCTCCTTGAAATTATATCTTCCCGAATAAAAAAATCCTGCGGTAGAAAATGGAATAACATCAACACCGTCTGTAACAGTGCCTAAATAGGCTGCTCCGCCAAAACCATTTATATAACTAGTTTGTGCTTGCGATTTAAACCCTGCCGTAAAGGCAAGTAACAAGAGTACTAGAATTTGCTTTTTCATTTTTTTTCGAATTTAGTTTATATATATTATTTTAAATTGTGTAAAATCTGTAAAAAACCATCCCAACTTAGAATTGCATATTCGTGAATGATAGAAAGATAAACTGAGGTTTTTAATCTAATGCAGCAATATTATTATTTTATTTTTAAACCGCAAAATAAATACTAAAAAAAATACGCTAATTAGCGATTGCTGATAAAAAACCAACTACCCATCAGGCAAACTACCTGTTATGCTGTGGCTGTTCTTGCCAAAACAAATTTATATTTGTAGGTGTTAGTATAAATTAAATGTATTATAATAGTAATACCTGATGAAACGTGAAAATTTTCTAAAATTATTAGCATTAACACCCCTTGCCTCTGTAGCTATGAATCTAAATGAATTTGATAATATTACAAAAAACTTAGGCGGGTCGCCACTCATGCCGGTACTTTTTGTGGGTCATGGCAATCCCATGAATGCATTATGGGATAATCCTTTTACACAAAGTTTAAAAAAGCTGGGTGAAGGAATTAACTATATTGAAAAACCCAAAGCCATTCTAATGGTATCAGCACACTGGCTCACAAATGGTACTTTTGTGCAAGCAAGTGCAGCACCAGAGACTATTCACGATTTTGGCGGCTTTCCTAAAGAGCTATTCGATATTAAATATCCTGCACCTGGTTCTCCTGAATTTGCAAAACAAGTAACTTCGCTTATCACCCATGCAAAAACTACCGAAGAGTGGGGACTTGACCACGGCACCTGGACTATTTTAAAACATATATACCCCGCTGCCGATATTCCCGTTTTTCAATTGAGCATCGATTATTCCAAACCCTTGCAGTACCATTTCGACCTGGCAAAACAACTTTGCATACTTCGCGAACGCGGAGTACTCATTATAGGTAGCGGTAATATTGTACACAACCTTAGATTGAGTTTCGAAAAATTTTCTATCAACGACAGCAAACCTTATGATTGGGCAGTTGAATTTGACGAATGGATTAAAGCCAAAATAAACGACCGCAATTTTGCTGATATTATAGCATTTGAAAAGGCTGGCACCTCAGCTTCATTATCAGTACCCACACCTGACCATTATATTCCCTTATTATATAGTATTGCTCTTGCCGAACCTAATGAAAAAATAGAACATACCTACGAAGAGGTATCATTTGGTGGCATGAGTATGCGAACTTTAAAAATAGGATAATATATAAATCGAATGCTCTTTTCTCTGTATTTTATGATATAATATATTTGTGGCATGCCAAAAAAGCTAACTAGAAAATTCTATTTGCAAACCGATGTGATATCCGTTGCTAAACAACTATTGGGAAAATCGCTCTGCACAAAAATAGATGGTAAAACATGCAAAGCCCTCATTACAGAAACAGAAGCATACAATGGAATAATAGACAAAGCATCGCATGCTTATGGAAACAGAAACACACCACGCACAAGTACCATGTTTTTAGAAGGTGGCGTTGCCTATATATATTTATGTTACGGCATACACCATTTATTTAATGTGGTTACACATGCTGAAAGTGTCCCCCACGCTGTGCTAATTAGGGCCATACAACCTAGCTATGGTATTGAGCACATGATGCAGAGAAGAAACCGAACCAAAATAGACCGGCTTTTATCCTCTGGCCCGGGCACTTTAAGCCAGGCACTAGGTATCAACACCTTATATAATGGAGAACCTTTAACCGGCAATAAAATATGGATTGAAGATGCTCCACTTATACCAGAAAAAAATATAGTAATAAGCACGCGAATAGGAGTAGATTATGCTGCCGAAGACGCCTTGCTACCCTATCGCTTTTATATTAAAGATAGCAAGTATGTTAGCAAATTGTAATGATTAAAAACTGCAACTACAGGTTCTTATTTTACCTGCAGCAAAATCATTTAGCATTATTTTTTTTACGGTATCATTTGTTTCGGTAAATTTGCCAACGATGCTCAAATACATTCTTATAGTTTTAGTCGTTCTGCTTGCCAAGCTTTCCATTGCTCAATCATATAATCTTTTGCCCGTTAGAACAGATTCCCTGCATTGGGGGTATATCAATACCAACGGTGAGCTCACTATAAAAGGTATTTATGATGATGCCTATTTTTTTTATGGCGAACGTGCCCGTATAAAATTGAACGGACGCTATGGATTTATAGACAAAACAGGAAAGATTATTATTCCTGCACGGTATCATTTAGCCCACGATTTTAGCTGCGGATTATGTTTGGTAGAAGATAGTATCTACTACGAACATTTTATTGATGAGAGTGGCGAGAAAGTATTTGGTTTGCCAAAGGAGGTAGACATTGCCGAGCCTTTTGTGAATGGATTTAGCAAAGTATTATCACAATATTTTACCTATGAAACTAAAACACCAAAACAACACTATAAAATTGGATTCATGAACATGAATGGCGATATGGCTTTCTCCACAGATGCCGATGATGTGGGTGATTTTGACCGCGGCCGGGCTATTATTATCAAAGATAAGATTTTGGGATTAATTGATACTACAGGTAAATATATTATTAAACCCAAATATGATTATATAGGAACTTTCTGCGAAGGATTGGCTTTGGTGAGAAAAGACAAATATTATGGCTATATTGATACCGCAGGAAATTTGGCCATAAAAACAAAATATATAAATGCTGCCGACTTTGCCAATGGGCTAGCACCAATTACTTTAGACAGTCTTTGGGGATATATAAACCACCAAGGTAAAATTATAATACCTAGGGAATATATGTGGGCCGAATCATTTAGTGGCGGATTGGCAGGTGTAGTACTTAACAAAAAATGGGGTATGATTGACCCCACAGGTTATATGAAAGTTCGCCCAATATTCGATGATTATGCTCCCTTTAGCGAAGGTTTAGCTGCTGTAAAATATAAACAAGCCTGGGGCTATATTAACGTTGATGCCGTTTTTAAAATAGAACCTCAATATACTTTAGCGGGTAGTTTTATTAATGGGATAACACAAGTTGAAGATGGTGTGAACAATGTATATATTGATAAAACTGGAAAAAAAATATATAGTTTTCGAAAACATAAAAAAGAACATTGGTGGTAAAAGAGCCCAACAAATCGCTTAGTGAAGTTCACAGTAGTATTAATATACCTACTGATGGACGAAAATGGAAACGTTTGTTAGCTTTTTTTGGGCCAGCTTATTTGGTAAGCGTAGGCTATATGGATCCAGGAAATTGGGCCACAGATTTAGAAGGGGGCAGCCGTTTCGGATATCAACTTATATGGATACTGCTTCTCAGCAATTTGGTGGCTTTGCTACTACAAAGTATATCTGCCAGATTGGGAATTGTTTCGGGTTACGATCTTGCTCAAGCATCGAGAGCCATGTATCCAAAGGCTGCAAATATTGGTCTCTATATATTGGCCGAAATCTCAATAGCTGCTTGCGATTTAGCCGAAGTGATAGGAATGGCAATTGGCCTCAACCTTTTATTTGGAATACCACTCTTGGTCGGTGTCTCTATATCTGTGCTTGATACATTTCTGCTGCTATTCCTTCTAAATAAGGGGATGCGGAAAATGGAAGCTTTTATAATAGTATTGGTTTGTATTATAGGGGTGTCGTTTATTATAGAAATGTTTATAGTTAAACCAGAGCCGTTAGAAATACTCAAGGGCTTAGTACCAACCCGATTGAATAGTGAAGCATTATATATTGCCATAGGTATTATAGGTGCAACTGTAATGCCGCACAATCTTTATCTCCATTCTGCTCTAGTGCAAACACGCCGTTACGAAAGAAATGACAAAGGTATTCGGCAAGCAATTAAATACAATGTTCTCGATTCTGCTATTGCCCTCAACCTAGCGTTATTTGTTAATGCAGCTATTCTTGTTTTGGCTGCGGGGTCATTCTATGGTAAATATGAAGTAGCCCAAATACAAGATGCCTATAAACTTTTGGAAGGCTTATTTGGCAACCTTGCACCCATACTTTTTGCTATTGCATTAATAGCCGCAGGCCAAAGTTCAACAATAACTGGTACTTTAGCAGGACAAATTATTATGGAGGGTCATGTAAATTTACGTTTGCGTCCTTGGCTACGTCGCTTGGTCACGCGTATGCTCGCCATTATTCCAGCAGTTGGTACTATTGTAATATCTGGACCGAATGCCTTGGGCAGTCTTATCATATTAAGCCAAGTTATACTTAGTCTTCAATTGGGCTTTGCTATGGTTCCACTCATTCATTTCGTTAGCAGCAAAAAACGTATGGGCAAGTATGCTATTGCTCCGTGGTTAAAATTTCTTGCATGGCTTTCTACCATTGTAATTGTAGGGCTAAATGCCAACTTGGTATATCAAAAACTGAGCGATTATATACCCCTAGCACCTACTTGGCAACAGCTATTGATTTTGACAATTGTGTTTGCCGCTATCATATTATTTATATATATATTGATAGCTCCATGGCTCAGTATTTTAAGGAAACGCACTAACAAACTACCTCATGGGCTTGCCCGAGAGCTTGGTCATTTAAATTTGCCCCGTCACCATCGCATTTGCATAGCTATCGACTTTTCCGATATGGACAAACGAGCCATTGAACACGCACTTGCACATGGTGGTGATAAAGCGGAATATATATTAGTACACGCCGTCGAAAGTGCCGGTGCACGCCTTATTGGCGAAGATATACTGGACTTCGAAACCCAAAGCGATACAGAAAACATTACCTTATATACTGGTGAACTAATCAAACGAGGGTACCGTGCCGCTTGCTATGTAGGCTATGGCAGCCCTGTAAAAGTTATTCCCCAAATGGTGATAGAACACAATGCCGATATGGTAGTAATGGGAGCACACGGGCATAAGGGGTTTAAAGATTTATTATTTGGCGAAACAGCTGATGCAGTTAGGCATAGGGTAAGCGTGCCAGTATTTATTGTGAAAGGTTAATTCGTTTGCCAATTTTCACAAACCCAGATTAAGGATTTCGGGTCACTTGTTTTTTAACGGGAGCAGTCATATTAGGCAAATATTTTTTCAAGCCTAAACAGGAAGAATTTAATATCAGTAACACCTCTTAAATTAGCTCTAAATAGTTTTAGTTTTGCATTATATGATTCAGCATGTGCATTGGTGCTTCTGTTGTTAAAGAAGTTTAACCCAAATTACGCAGTAGAAAAGAATTGCTTAATTTTGCATTATAAATTCAACTGCGTAGCAGTAGAGAAAAAAAGATATGAAATTCGAGCTATCCTTTACCAATAAAGAGATTACGCCTTGGGGCGGAATGGTGTTTTTGAAACAAATGTTGGATAAAATTGGCTTTCGTGGTCAAATTAAAAACTGTGAAGCACTGCCATCTTCCCAATCCAATAATTCGTATAAAAAGGAGGTGTTATTGGAATCATTTATTACCAGTATCTGGTGTGGAGCAAACCGTTTTTTGCATACTGAAATAACACGTGGCGATAAAGCCCTGGGAAAAATATTTGACTGGGAAAGAGTTCCTGCACAAGATGCGTACAAAAGATATTTCGGAAAATTTACGCAAAGCATAAACCAACAAGTGGGGCATCATTTTTTCAGGTGGTTTTTCCAAAATCTGCAACTCAACTATTTCACTTTAGACATCGATTCAACCGTCATTACACGCTATGGCGAGCAGGAGGGGGCAAAAAAAGGCTATAATCCAATGAAGAAAGGCAGGAACAGTCACCACCCAATTATAGCTTTTGTAAACGATGTAAAAATGGTGGCTAATTTTTGGCTTAGAAGCGGCAACACTAGTTCAGCAAATAATTTTGTAGGATTTTTGGAAGAAACATTATCTGTTTTTGGGGATAAAAAAGTAGGATTAGTTCGCTTAGACAGTGGCTTTTTCTCAAAAGAGATTATGGATTATTTAGAGGAAAAGCAGCTCAAATACATCGTTGCGGCAAAGTTTACACACCCAATTCAACACTTAATAGATAAACAAGATTTTTGGTTTCAGGTGGATGACGGAATAGAAATTTGTGATAAACATTACCAAGCGAACTCTTGGCAAAAACCAAGAAGAATAGTGATAGTTCGGCAAAAAATAAGCATAAGACCTAAGGCAACAGGCAGAACATTGAGTTTGTTTCCCGAAGATGAAATTCATAGAAATTATCGCTATTCGGCATACATCACCAACAACGAATATGCAGCCACCGATGTTTGGCGGAACTATCGTCAGCGAGGCGATGCTGAGAATAGAATCAAAGAACTAAAAGCCGATTTTGGAGCAGATAGTTTTAATTTAAAAGAATTTTATCCAACCGAAGCAGCCCTTCTTTTTTCGATGATTGCCTATAATTTGATGTCGATTTTTAGGCTGTTTGTATTACAAGAAAAAGCACAGAAAACATTATCAACACTAAGATACAGAACCTTTGCAATTGGAGCTTATTTTGAAAAAGTAGGCGACACCTTCAAACTCAAAATTGCCCTCACAAAAAAACGAAGAAAATGGTTCGTTGGAATATGGGATTACCCGATCGATTTATCGATGAAAGTTTCAACTGCGTAATTTGGGTT
>JANYDJ010000129.1 GCA_025363675.1 Flavobacteriaceae bacterium
GTTTAAATGTTTCGTCATGTAGTTGTTGGTTAATTTGGTTAATGGATTGCTCCCTATAATATATTAGTTTGTTTGTGTAGTACAAATATACATTTATTGCCTCTCATCTAAATTTGAAAAT
The DNA here is from genome assembly GCA_025363675.1 of Flavobacteriaceae bacterium. GTDB lineage: Bacteria > Bacteroidota > Bacteroidia > UKL13-3 > UKL13-3 > CANJUD01. Next base: position 122 of record JANYDJ010000129.1, read on the forward strand.
TAAACACAAATTACTAACAGGCAATTATTTATAATTGCGGATTCTCTTAATTCAACGACATTGGATTAGAATTTAGAATTTAGTGATTAGAATTTAGAATTTAGTGATTAGAATTTAGTACTTAGGATTTAGAATTTAGTGATTAGAATTTAGTACTTAGGATTTAGAATTTAGTGATTAGAATTTAGAATTTAGTGATTAGAATTTAGAATTTAGTGATTAGGATTTAGAATTTTATACAAATATTTTTAGCTTCGGTAAAGAAACGCATGGCTTCCCAGCCACCTTCTCGGCCATTGCCACTGTTTTTCATGCCACCAAAAGGCGTACGCAAATCGCGAAAAAGCCAGCAGTTAATCCATATAATACCACTATCAACCGCTGCTCCAACTCGGTGTGCTTTATTTAGATTTGTGGTCCATATACTGGCTGCCAATCCATAGCCATTTGAGTTTGCAAGTTGTATTACTTCTTCTTCTGTATCGAAAGGGGTAAGTGTAACTACGGGTCCAAATATTTCTTCTTGCTGTGTTTGGCAATAAGAATCCAGTCCTTCAATTACGGTTGGTTCTATATAATAACCATCTTTTAAATGATTATCGAAAACTACAGCTTTTCCACCACATAATATAGTTCCACCTTCTTGTTTGGCAGTTTCTATACAGCCTAATATTTTATCATAATGTTGTTTGGAAGCTATAGCACCAATGCGGGTTTCCTTCTGTAACGGATCACCCACGGTTTGGGTTTTTACCAATTCTAAAAAGCGTTCTTTAAATGTATTATATATACTTCTTTCTATATATATTCTCGATCCGCATAAACATATTTCTCCTTGATTTAAAAACGAAGAACTAATAGTAGTTTTTAATGCCAGTTCTATATCACAATCGGCAAATATGATATTGGGATTTTTGCCGCCCAGTTCCAAGGATAATTTCTTAAGCATCGGCCCTGCAGTTTGTGAAATCCATTTGCCTGTGGCCGAACCGCCCGTAAATGATATAGCTTTTATTTCGGGATGTTCAATGATTGCTTTACCACATTGTGGTCCCAGTCCGTGTACAATATTTAAAACTCCTGCGGGCAAACCTGCTTCTATACAAATACTGCTTAACATATAAGCAGTCATCGGTGTAATTTCCGATGGTTTTGCTACCACACAATTGCCAGCGGCTAGGGCAGGGGCTATTTTCCAAGTGAAAAGATATAATGGTAAATTCCAAGGACTGATACAACCAACCACACCAATGGGTTGACGTAAGGTATAATTGATTGCCGAATTTTCAGTAGCATGACTTTCGCTTGCAAAATGCATAGCTGCAGTTGCAAAAAATCTAAAGTTTTGTGCTGCACGTATCACTTCATTTTTGGCCAACCACATCGGTTTTCCTTGGTCAACGCTTTCGGCAAGTGCAAGTTCATCAGCTCGTTCATCTATAATATCAGCAATCAGGTTTAATATTTTAAACTTGTTCTCGGCAGGGAAATTTGCCCACGATTTAGAAGCTGCTTTTGCCGCATCTACCGCCAATTGCACGTCTTTTTCGTTTGATGAAGGACAGAGGCTGTATACAGTTCCCCAAGCAGGATTTATATTATCGATATATTCCCCATCAACAGGTGCGAGCAGTTCGTTATTGATATAGTTTTGTAGCTTTTGCATATAATAGTGCAAACTTAAATGTTAGTTGGCAAAGTGCCGAAAATATTTATCCGAATTTGGCGGGTGGGGAAACCAACCACGGACAAATATATATACTTTTGCACGTGCTAATCATCTCGCGGTTGGGGTGTTCGGAAGAGTTGTGATTTGTTCAATGTTACGTCCCTAAAGGGACTTGGATTGGTCGAGGTCTTTTTTTGCCAATATTGCGTCCCTATGGGACTTATTATATAGCCCCTTTAGGGGCAAAACATTGGTAAAAAACATATGTCTGAAATAGAAGTCCCTTTAGGGACGAGACAAATAGATCTTCCCAGGCGATACCAACTGCGGAAAATGGCAAAATATAATCGTACCTTATACTTACTACTATATACTTTATACAAAATAATGAAAAATTTTTTCCTAATAGCTGGCCCTTGTGTAGTGGAAAGCGTTGACCTGTGCGATGAGATTGCAGGCAAAGTAAAAGAACTTACTGCAAAGTATGATATACCTTACTATTTCAAAGCATCGTACCGCAAAGCCAATCGTTCACGCCTCGATTCTTTTAAAGGAGAAGGTGATATTGCAGGACTTGAAATTATAGCACATATTGGCAAAACGCATGATGTGCCCACACTTACAGATATACATGAGAGTCATGAAGCGGCGATTGCAGCTTCGTTTGTGGATGTATTACAGATACCTGCATTCCTGTGCAGGCAAACAGATTTATTAGTTGCCGCAGCAAAAACCGGTAAAATAGTAAACATTAAAAAAGGTCAATTCCTCTCGCCAGATGCGATGCAACATGCGGTGAATAAAGTGAAAACACATTCAACTGCACCAGTGTGGTTAACC
>JANYDJ010000185.1 GCA_025363675.1 Flavobacteriaceae bacterium
TATATATTAAAAAGTGGGTGCCCGAATATTTATCTGCTGATTATCCTAAGCCTATAGTGGAGCATGATTTTGCGAGGAAGAGATGTTTGGAAGTATATAAAAGAGGAATCGGGAACTGATTTACGAGTTGTCATGTTGAGCGTAGTCGAAACATACGATTTACGATTTATCTCGTCCTAAGACGAGACTGACGCCTGATTTTAGAGAGATGGCTTAGTGAGCGTAGTCGAACTATGCTGACGTATGAATATGATATATACTGCTTGTGGTTGTATCTTTTTACCAACCGCAATATTACTCATAACGACTAGGCTTACGTATGATATACACACTGCCCGTGGTTGTATCTTTTTACCAACCACAATATTATTATGTTGTCGCCGTTCTGCGAACAGTGACTCTTAATAGAATCAATATATTATTACTCCTTTATCACCTTAAACGACTTACTATACCTCCCATTTTCAATTTTAATAAAATAAATTCCTGGGATATAATTTTCAATATCAACACCCTGTAGGGTACCAGCAAATTTTCCAGTATATACTAAAGCACCTTTGCTATCATATATAGTATAATCAACCAAATCGTAGGTTCGTGATTGTATATATAATATATTATTTGACGGGTTTGGGAATACCCTAAAATATTCCAGTTCTGTTTGATTGGTATTAAAGTTTGGCGGCAATACAATACCCGTTGGCTTTTCTATTTTTAACCATACCACTTCCGCACTATCCATATTTATAGTATCATTATTAAAGTTAGTGCAAAGCCCTGTTGGCGTTGGGCCTGGGTTGGTAAATGTGTCTATCTCCAAATCTTGCCTGAACTTGATAAGGAAGGGGCGATAATATCCGGTATTGAATATAGTACCCGCTACCATTAACTTGTTATCGGGAGTCATTTTTAATACCGCAGGTTCTACTGCGTATTCCGGGTAGCCCCTAGTTTTTAAAACCTTGCCTGAAGTGTCAATCAGTCTCACCATCAAATAATCATTATTAACACGGTAGGGCGAATCTGCTTTTACCCCTACCTCAAATATAACAGAATCATTTATTTTAACAGACTTATATGGAAATTCTGCTTTAAAACTATCCGATGTGGGTCGTATCCATTGCAGGTTTCCTGTGGCATCATATTTTTGCATAAACGAGGAAATACTTGCAACCCCTTTTGTGTTTTCTATAAATGTATTAAACAGCAAACTCCCATCTTTATTAACAACCACACTATTTCCCAAACTGGTGCGATACTCAGTATTATTATGCGGGTGGTACCATGTAAGTCCTAAATCATTTGTATCAAGCCTTGCTATAGTTGCAAAAGTACTGGTAATCGAAGAATCAAAAGGATTATACATCCATCGCTGGCCTGTAATTACAGGACCTTGTTCTGTTTGTAAATAACTGTGAAAAGTAGTAGGGTAGCTACGCTGTTTTAGTATATTACCATTCATATCAAACTCCGTAATTACCGAATATATTTCTGTTGAGGTTGTATAATAAAACCCTATTATATAGCCATTCTGGATTCGTTCAAAAAAAGACGCAATACCAATAAGTGTATCAATATAGTTTTTTTGATATATTAAGTTTCCACAAAAATCCATTTTTATAAGCTGTGGTGGTGCGGCACGATTATTTAAAACATGATAATCATTATCACCTAATAAAGTTATATTATTAGTTTCTACAATACATTTTACAACAGAGGAGTTATCGTTTGAGGACGTAAAATGTTTCTTGTTAACTGTATTACCATATTGATCCAATATATATAATACTGAGTGTTTCGTTCTAAAAAATGTGGGGAAATATATATTCCCCACACTGTCAAAATCAAAAGCTCCTTCAGCAGATTGGTCACTGGGATAATTCTTGACTATCTTCACCCATTTCTGGGGTTGCTGAGCCATGATTGGCGACAATGCCAACCATAGGCCAACTATATATATTAGTTTTTTTATCATTGTTTATATATTAGTGCATAGCAACAGGCATTGCCATTTTTTATTGTAATATAAGTATTTCAACAATACTTACTCCTTTATTACCTTAAACGACTTACTATATCTCCCGTTTTCAATTCTAATAAAATAAATTCCCTGAATATAATTTCCTATATCAATAGCCTGTACTGTACCTGCAAATTTTCCTGTATATATTAAAGCACCTTTAGTATCATATATAGTATAATCAACCAAATCATAAGTTCTTGATTGTATATATAATATATCATTGGCGGGGTTTGGGAATACCCTAAAATATTCCAGTTCTGTTTGATTGGTATTAAAGTTTGGCGGCAATACAATACCCGTTGGTTTTTCTATTTTTAACCATACCACTTCCGCACTATCCATATTTATAGTATCATTATTAAAGTTAGTGCAAAGACCTGTGGGCGTTGGGCCTGGGTTGGTAAATGTGTCTATCTCTAAATCTTGCCTGAACTTTATAAGGAAGGGGCGATAATATCCGGTATTGAATATAGTACCCGCTACCATTAACTTGTTATCGGGCGTAATTTTTAATACTGCAGGTTCTACGGCATATTCTGGGTAGCCCCTAGTTTTTAAAACCTTGCCTGAAGTATCGACCAACCTCACCATCAAATAATCATTATTAACACGGTAGGGCGAATCTGCTTTTACGCCTACCTCAAATATTACAGAATCATTTATTTTAACAGACTTGTAGGGAAACTCTGCTTTAAAACTATCCGATGTGGGTCGTATCCATTGCAGGTTTCCTGCGGCATCATATTTTTGCATAAAGGATGAACGATCTGTTACCCCTTTTTTATTTTCTATAAAAGTGTTGAGCAATAAACTTCCATCTTTGTTCGACACCGCACTAACACCTTGACTGGTGCGATATTCTATGTTGTTGTGCGGGTGATACCACACAAGTCCAAGGTCATTGGTATCAAGTCTGGCTATGGTTGCATAAGTGCTGGTGATTGAAGAATCGAATGGATTATACATCCACCTTTCACCTAAAATTATTGGCCCTTGGGGTGTGTTCACGTAATCATGGAAAGTAGTGGGGTAGCTCCGCTGCTTTAATATTTTACCATCGACATCAAACTCCATAATTACCGAATATATATCTCTTGAAGCCCAATAATAGAAACCTGCTATATAGCCACTCTTAGTATTTTCAAAAAAAGACTCCATACCAATAAGTGTATCAATATAGTTTTTTTGATATATTAAGTTTCCACAAAAATCCATTTTTATAAGCTGTGGTGGGGCAGACCAATTATTGCTTGTATAATCATTATAACCTAATATTTCAAGGTGATTTTTATTTACTAAGCAAGTAGTAATTTGGGCAACATCTGTAGATGAGTGGAAATGCTTTTTGTTGATTGCATTTCCGTATTTGTCCAATATATATAATATAGAGTTTTTATATCTAAAAAATGTGGGGAAATAAATATTCCCCACACTGTCAAAATCAAAAGCTCCTTCAGCCTGATGGTCAGCAGAATAATCTTTGATTATCTTTACCCATTTTTGAGGCTGTTGGGCCTTGATTGGCGACAATGCCAACCATAGGCCAACTATATATATTAGTTTTCTTATCATTGTTTATATATAAGTGCATAGCAACAGGCATTGCCATTCTTGAACACTATGGCATAATAATAACCCGTAGCTAGGCCGCTTGTATCAGGGGTGATGGTTGTACTTGAATTGCCCTGCACGTTTGACGACTGCGAATATACTTGGTATGCTTGTAAATCCATAATCTTTATCACAAAATCGGTAGCTTCACTGTTACTATTACTTACAGTTAATCCAATATTATTTGTAAATGGATTGGGGCTTGCTGTCAGAGTCAGGTAGTTGCTGTCATATATTATACTGTCATTGCTGTAATCGTACTCCCATATAGTTGGGGGGTATAAATCAAAAATAGCGGGTGTGGCATTGGGTGCTTTAAACAAAATGGACATATACAAGCCCTGTGCAGCACCACTAACTGTTTTTAAAGTATCGTCTGCAACATGTTTAAGTGAGTCCATATTTGTAATTTGCCATAGCGAATCAAAATTATTTTGAGTGCCAGTGAGCAATAAGCTATAGTAACGAGCCTTAACAGGATTTTCGGAATCAGAAGTATCGCCTCGCAGGGTATCTATCAAATTCTGAGCACTGCCATATTGCTGTTTGCTTATGTAATAATTTATTTTGGTGGGCCTAAAATATTTCTCATTACAGTTGGCAATATAAGTTGATATACTATCAGCCCAATGTGCAGTGGTGTCTTTATATTGATAGCTAATAAAGGTGCTAAGTAGCATACCCGAATAATATTTTTTTAATCCAACTTGGTAGTTTAAGTCTGCCTGTTCATCCGCTGTTAGTCCACTACTGGCATAGCCATTTATAATACCTGTAATGCTATCAATAATATGATGGCAGATGATAGGTGTTAGTGGTATTTCTGATGGAACATGCTCACATATACTTGGGTTTCCATTACCATTTATAAACATTGTAGAATTATCTGTTTGGTCGTTTTGTGGTTTTGCCCTTGTAGTATTAATTTTATAATAATAATTAAAAGTCCAATTTTTTGTTGGTATATTTATCAAATCATGAGAAGGTGCTGTATTCGTAAATGTATTGCCCGCGGGTGCACCTGGGGCTCCCTGCAAGGGGTTTATGCCACCGCTGTTGTTAACAGGTGTTTGGTTAATTACATTCACATCAGAGTTAATCTGGAACTGAAAATCGTTGCATGTTAGGTAGGTAGCCACATTGTTATTGATGGCATGCACTCCTCTTTGTAAATAATAAAAATTATTTTTATATATATTATTTTTATAAACAGCTGAGGAGCCACCAGTGTTTAATAAATAAACACCATACATATTGGAACCATTGGGTTTCTTAAATCCTGTAAATTGATTTCTACCCACATAAAATGTTCCTGTCCCATTAAGATAAATGCCAACGGCTTCACTATTTTGCTGGTAAATATTAAAAGTGTTTGCTTGTAAATTAAATAAACCATCTCCTATTGCCAATATACCGTTTATATTATTCTCATGTATATTATGCATAAATGAAAAATCTCCTCCCCATGCACCACTATAAGAGTTGATGCCCCATATACAATTTTTAAGTGTGCAATTCTCTACAGTACCATTATAACATTTGCCAAATTCAACACCCACCTTCCTTTGATGGTTTGCAGTTCCATTTATATCATCAAAAGTACAACCGTCTACTGGAAAATATTGGTCTTGCCCCAAAAAATTTAAAAAGGAAGTTTTAGACAAATTGCTTTTTGTTGTTTCAATACTAAACTTGCAATTTTGAAAATAACTACTTTGATACCCTGGTATATATGGTAGGAAAGTAACACTGTTATTAATATTGTCTATAAAACTAGCATCATGTGCGGCTACTATTCCTCCTGCTTCAACCTTTACCCCATTTAGCATTTTCTTTAGTTGTGCTCCACCGGCCCCTTCGCCAGTATTACCCTCTATACAAAGCAGTCCCTGATTATAAAATGTAGGATTAATGTTTCTAACAGGCCATTGCCCATTTGATGGACTTAATATCCAACTAGGAAATTGAGACCACATATTAATAGCTTCATTCTGCTTTTGGCCAGCATGTCCTTTTATAATAATTCCTATCCAAGTGTCAAAATTATTAGGAATCCCATCATTTACATGGGTAATTGTAGATCCGGGCGGCATCCATAAAAGTCCACCAGCTTCAATTGTGAGACTACAGTTTGTGTTCATTTTAACAGTTCCACTTACAAGGGCTCTGCACCCAGCTCTGATTACTATATTGGCAGGATATGTTCCAGTAAGTGTATAAAACTGTGATGGTATATTGCAGTCTTTGAGTTGACATTTTGCAGGGTTTGAATAAAGTAAACTTATTAGTAATACTAAGATTGTTAATGCTAATTTTTTGAATTGTTTCATTTTAATAAATATTTATTTTTGAAATTTTTTGAAATTGCCTAGCAACTTTTTAAGCTCTGCTAGAAAAAGCTTTGTGTAACCATATATTTATTCTCCTTTCGTTTTTAAGTATGTTTTATCAAGGCTTTGGTCTTTAATTAAAAATAAATTATCTGAAAATCCAAGTCTAAAAACTTTGAATATCCTTTTTTTGTAAGACAAGAAATGTAGTATCTGAAACTCTGTGAATTGGAAGACATCCCAATACCAAACGATACTAGACACTGATAATAAAAATTTAACTGGAAATAAAGTAACCTTGCGACAACCCTTATTAGAGTATATATATATATATATATTAGAGAGAAAAACGAGTAATTAAACAATTTGATATTCATAAATTGACTTCAAATATAAATCGAATCTCGGGTTTTACAAATAAAATTTCATGAAATAATTATTCTTATAATTCCATGACCACAAAAATGCAAAAATGGTTGCATGGAGCTCAAAATATTTTTTGAAATACAAAATTATTATTTCCATTTTATAGTTAGCAATTCGATTATATATTTTGTTGCCCTTCGATAAACTCAGGATGACAAAATATCATACATCCATAATCTCTTAAAAATCACCTATCTTTGCAGCAATAAATTATTATTGAACAACTAGAAAGAATACATGACATTTGAAAATTTGAACCTGATAGAGCCTATTTTGAGAGCTCTGAAAACAGAAGGTTACACCACACCAACACCCATTCAGCAACAATCCATTCCTATTATACTTGACCGCAAAGACCTTTTGGGCTGTGCACAAACAGGTACTGGAAAAACTGCTGCATTTGCTATCCCCATGCTACAAATAATGCATGGCGAACACACCAAAGGAAACAGAACTGGGCACATTAGTGCATTAATACTTACTCCTACCCGCGAACTTGCTATACAAATTGACGAAAGTTTTGAAGCTTATGGAAAACATACTGGCTTGAAACATTTAGTTATTTTTGGAGGCGTTCCACAAAATCCACAAACCACAGGATTACGTAACAAACCCGATGTATTAATTGCCACACCAGGCCGTTTGCTCGACTTAATGAACCAAGGTTTTGTACATTTACAACACTTAAAAATATTTGTACTGGACGAAGCAGACCGCATGCTGGACATGGGTTTTATACATGATGTAAAAAAAGTAATTGCGAAACTTCCTGCTAAAAGACAATCGTTATTTTTCTCGGCCACCATGCCACCAGAGATTGTAACACTTGCAAAAACTATATTGCACGAACCCGTAAAAGTAGAAGTAACTCCCGAATCGACCACTGCTGATACCATACAACAATATATATATATGGTGAACAAAGCTGATAAGAGAAAGCTATTAATACACCTATTAAAAACCGAGCCTATTAATACCGTTTTGGTTTTTACAAGAACCAAGCATGGAGCCGATAGAGTGGCCAAAGACCTAGTAAAAGCAGGGATTAAGGCAGAAGCTATACATGGAGATAAATCGCAAAATGCGAGACAAAGAGCTTTGACTAATTTTAAAAATCAACATACACGTGTACTCGTTGCAACAGATATAGCAGCTCGTGGAATTGATATAGATGACCTATCGCATGTAATTAATTTTGAGTTGCCCAATGTGCCAGAAAGTTATGTGCATCGTATTGGTAGAACAGGACGAGCCAAGGCAAGTGGAATTGCATTTTCGTTTTGTGATGAAACCGAACTTGATTATTTGAAAGATATACAAAAACTAATCGGAAAACAAATTCCATTAGGTACCGAACACCCTTTCACGCTAACCGATGCAGCCATTGCCGAACACAAAGCCGCAACTGCAAAACCAGCCAAAGGACAAGGAGGAAATAAGCCTGCCCCGAGTAGGAGATTTGGAAATAAGAGAAGGTAGCATCGAGTATAGTATCAAGTAGCTAGTATCAAGTATCAGGTCGATGTCGCGGCTTCCGTTACTTATATATTAAGCATCTATGTATTGTCGAAAAAATTGGCGTAAGCGGGTAGCTTGCTACTTGATACCTCCTGTTTATTTCTTCCGCAAATCTTGTTCACAACATCATACTATTATATATCACTTTTGCACCATGCAAGAGGATGACATTATAAAAGGCCGCGGGGCACAACTGCATACACATAATAAATATCAGCAATACCAATATGTTACTGAGCATATAGAAGGATTGGACGAGCCGCTAATTGATGGGAGCCGTGAAACAAAAATATTTACTGAGAATCCGAAAAAAATTGTTAATCATGTGGAGAGTCCCGATGTGTATGGGATGTATTCGCTCAATCCCTACCAAGGTTGCGAGCATGGATGTATATATTGTTACGCACGCCCTACGCACGAGTACTGGGGATATAATGCGGGATTGGATTTTGAAAGAAATATTATAGTTAAGCACAATGCCCCTGATTTGCTCAGAAGTTTTTTCGATAAAAAATCATGGAAACCTACGGTGATTAATGTATCAGGAAATACAGATTGCTATCAGCCTATTGAACGCAAATTAAAAATTACACGCCAACTTTTAGAAGTGTTTTTAGAATATAAAAATCCAGTAGGTATGATTACAAAAAACAGTTTAATACTCCGCGATTTAGATATATTAACTGAACTTGCCAAACTTAATTTGGTACACGTAATGGTGAGTATTACCAGCCTCGATGAAAAGCTTAGAAGACTGATGGAACCGAGAACTGCGAGTAGTTTAAACCGATTGAAAGTTTTGGAAATGCTCAGCAAAAACAATATATCATCAGGGGTAATGACGGCCCCCATTATACCCGGACTTAACAGTAGCGAAATTCCCGAAATACTAAAAGCCGCTGCCGAACATGGTGCCCGAAATGCAGGCTATACTATAGTGCGATTGAATGGTCCCAACGAAGCTATTTTTCACGATTGGATACATAAACATTTCCCCAACAAAGCCAATAAAGTTTGGAATTTAATTAAAGAATGTCACGGAGGCAAAGTTAGCGATAGCCGCTTCAGCGTTAGGATGCGTGGCGAAGGTGCAACTGCTGATAGTATTGCTCAGTTATTTAGTATCGCAGTGAAAAAATATTTTAAAGGTCCAAAAGCTACGGCATTGGACTGTAGTATTTTTGAAAGGCCGGGCAAGCATGGGCAGATTAAGTTGCTGTAAAAATGGGTATATTTGCCATCATAAAATTAAATAAATGATCAAGAGCATTTCCATAGTTACTATTATAGTTTTCTGTTTAACAATTGCAGCTAAAGCCGATAAACCGCAAACGGTATATGATAGCACCAAGAATTTTTTGGGCGAAAAGGCGATATTATACAAAGGCCAAAAGCTATATTTAAAACCCTTCGACGATGACCGAAAGCAAATGGGATACGATGGGTTTCTGATAGACTATAAAATAAAAGGAGGTACCACCGAGAATAGCAATGTATATAAGTTTAATGAGCATACTTTAAACTCAAAATATGATTTATTGGCCGAGAAATATTATCAGGTAATTGAGGTAATCAAGCTCGATTCAACCAACCCAAACGAAATTTCGGCAAACAATTATGCTTTTAAATTAATAAACTTATATAATAATGATACACTATATTATATATACCAAAGCGAATACGAACATATATTCCCATTTGTGGTGGATGGCTATTATCAAAAACAGAAAAAATTGGTGATAGGAAAAAAGTTTGTATTCAAAGATGAATTAATTGCTACTGCTGTAGACGCGGTTAAAGGTATTATGGTGGTGCCTATGGTTGGTGATGAATGGACATGTACTGAAGTTATTCAAGACGACCCGTATTCCTTATTGTCCATTGCTTTTGAAAATACAAAAAAACAAAAAATTATTTTGCCCATTGAACCCACTATTGGCTCACAAAAACTTTGGAAAACATATACCAAGGCCGAAGCAGATAAATATATAAAACAGTTTGGTCAAGAGAAATTTTATAGTATATTGAAAGGCCAAACAAAAGCAGGAATGACCAAGCAGATGTGTGTGATGGCTTTGGGCGAACCTGACCAAAAAAAAACATATACCAAAGGGACTATAAAATGCGAATCATTTATGTACGGTAAATTTAGAACCCTTGTTTTTGAAAATGGAATTCTAAAATAAACCCTTCGACTTCGCTCATGGTGCGGCATCAAACATTTCGTTAATCCTGTTGTTATTATATATATAAATTAATAAAATATGTCACAATACATTTTTCATTCAGCAGCTACTCGTGGCCATGCAAACCACGGCTGGCTCGATGCTCACCACAGTTTTAGTTTTGCCAGTTATTATGATCCTTCTCGCATGCACTTTGGTCTGCTGCGTGTGCTTAATGATGATCACATAGCGGGCGGTATGGGTTTCGGAATGCACCCACATGATAACATGGAAATTATTACCATACCCTTGGAAGGCGATTTGGAACACCAAGATAATATGGGCAACAAAGAAGTGATTCGCCAAAATGATATACAAGTGATGAGTGCCGGCACTGGCGTGGTACACAGTGAATACAATGCCAATAAAGACAAGCCGGTAAAACTGTTTCAGATATGGTTATTCCCCAACAAAAAAGATGTAACACCCCGCTACCAACAAATCACTTTAAACGCGGCTGATCGTATCAATCATCTGCAACAAATACTATCGCCCAACGAAGCTGATGAAGGTGTGTGGATACACCAAGATGCTTGGTTCTATATGGGTAAATTAAGTGCTGGTTTTACAACTGACTATCATATAAAAAAACCGGGCAATGGTGCATATATATTTGTAATAAATGGCACCGTAACTATTGACGGCCATACTCTGCAAACCCGCGATGCTTTAGGCGTGTGGGACACCAAGGAATTTAATTTAAAAGCAGAAAGTGATTGTGAGGTGTTGTTGATGGATGTGCCGATGGGGGTGTGAATATGAAAGTCTCACTATTATTAATTTTATACTTTTTTGTGTCTATTAAAGGCTCTGCAAGTGTTACTGATTATAAAGACACATTAATCTGTTCCAACTATATAAAACCTAGTGAAAACTATCAGGTTTATGGGCAAGCAAGTTTTGTGATTGTAGTTACAAAATTTCCTTTCTCATTTGATATATTTCAGATTAATGATTCTATTACTTCTTTAAAAAGTATTTCCCATAAAGATGGAACAATACATTTGTCAATAAATAATGTTAAATATGGATATAGTCCTCTTAAAGGAATATTGTTTTACCCCATAGCAAAATTCCGAGATTCTGTATTTTTACCAATCAATCGGATTATATCAAAAGTTGAAATTATAGCAAAACCATATATTCATCTTGAATCATTTTATATGTTAAAAATTATAATTGGTAGCGATGATATTATATTGGAAATGTTTGATGCCAATATGAGGATATTTAGATACTACTCAGATAGGATTCACAGATAGTGACAGATTGGTATTATGAGTACAAAGAGCCTACTCAAATCTAAAATTCAAGAGTATCTTTGCACCGCTTTGCACACCGCCATCCTACTTCTCGAAACCACAGCAGACACCTGCTCAGCAGCCATTTCCCAAAATGGTGAAGTGATTTCTTATGCATTTGAAGATGGTAAAAAACACTCATCAGTTATCACTTTACTTATTGACCAAGTATGCAAGGAAGCCCAACTTCTTATAAAAGATATACAAGCAGTTGCTTTGAATATTGGCCCTGGTTCCTATACGGGCTTGCGTGTCGGCTTGTCTGCAGCTAAGGGGATTTGCTATGCAAATGAAATTCCTTTAATTACGGTAAATGGTTTCGAGATATTATATCATTTGTGTGCGAAGGAAAATGCGGCAAATTTTATCATTCCTTGCATCCATGCCCGTAAAGATGAGTTCTTTTTCTCGGTTTTGGGGAAAGAAGGAGAAGTGATAGAAAGCCCAAGTTACTTGCTGGCAAACGATTTAACTGCCCATATCCAATCAAAATATACAGGATTTATTTTTTGTGGCGAAGACCGAGATTTATTCACGAAATTTGCAACCCAAAACATCGAATATATGCAAACAGAAAAATTAAATGCCACTCACTTGGCAGCTATAGCCTATCAAAAATATATAAATAATACAATTACAGACTTGGCCTATAGCGAACCATTATATATAAAAGAATTTCAATCTTATTAAAAAGCTATTATAATACTTATGCAATTACTCGACGGCAAATTGGTATCGGAAACCATCAAAGAAAAACTGAAAACCGAAATTGAAAGTTATGTTTCTCAAGGTAAACGTAAACCCAAATTAGTAGCTATTATAGTGGGCGACAATGGTGCAAGCCAAACTTATGTAGCCAGCAAAGAACGCAACAGCAAAGCGGTGGGCATGGATTCAGATATTATACGACTGGAAACAACTATTACAGAAACCGAACTTTTAGATTTGATTGCCAAACTTAATAATGATGATACTGTTGATGGTATGTTGGTGCAATTACCACTACCAAAACATATAGATGCCAACAAAGTAACCGATGCTATTTTGCCCCATAAAGATGTGGATGGTTTCCATCCCTATAATACCGGACAAATGGTGAAAGGTGTCGATACTTTATTACCCGCCACGCCCTATGGAATTTTATTAATGCTCGAACATTATAATATACCAACAGTAGGCAAACACTGTGTAGTAATTGGTCGTAGCGATATTGTGGGCAAACCCATGTCGATATTGATGAGTCGCAATGCATACCCTGGCAATTGCACCGTAACAATGTGCCATAGCAAAACACAAGATTTGAATTCCTATACTTTGCGTGCCGATATATTAATTGTAGCATCAGGAATTCCAGAAATGGTAACAGGTGATATGGTAAAACCCGGAGCAGTGGTAATAGATGTAGGCATTACCCGCATGGATGCCGACAACGAAAAAGGTTATGTAATAAAAGGCGATGTGCATTTTGAAAGTGCCAAAGAAGTTGCATCATATATCACTCCAGTACCAGGCGGCGTAGGATTAATGACCATTGCAGGTTTGTTGATGAATACCTTGAATGCATATAAGAAACACGTGGGGATTGAAGAAGCCTACACTGTCTGAATCAGAATGGGCAGAATTTTAGAATGTTCAGAATAAATAAATAATAGAATAACAAGAATATAAATAACCAAATATTAATAATACCTGAATAAATTTGAATGGAAAAAGATCCGTTAACATATGATATTATTGGGTGTGCTATGAAGGTTCATAATACATTGGGGAATGGGTTTCAAGAGGTGATTTATCAAAGATGCTTGGCGTTAGAATTGGAGAAAGCCAAATTAGGTTTTGCAAGAGAAGTTGAACAAACTATATATTATGAAGGAGTTGATGTGGGAACGAGGAGAGCTGATTTTATTGTAGAGAATACAATAGTTGTTGAATTAAAAGCGGTAATAAACTTAGAAGATGTTCATTTAGCTCAAGCGAAAAACTATTTGGTTGCTTACAATTTTGAAAAAGGATTACTCATTAATTTTGGTGCAGTGAGATTGCAGCATAAACTCATATTTAATAATAACAAACAATATAATAAAAATATAGAATTACAAGATAGAGGAAATTGAATATCGAGATAGATATATTCTGCAAATTCTAAAATCCTGTAAATTCTGATTCAGACAGCGATGGCAAACATAGTTTCAGTAGAGAAAATGAGTAAAAGATACGGTGATCGTATCTTGTTCGAAGATATAGTTTTTGGGATTGAGAAAGGCGAGAAAGTTGCTTTGATTGCTCAGAATGGAACAGGAAAAACTTCGCTGCTAAATATATTAGCAGGTATTGAAAGTCCTGATACGGGAGGTGTTGCGTTCAATAAAGATTATAGAACGGGGTATCTGTCTCAGGATCCTGATGTAGCAAAATTTCATTTGGTAAGCGATTATATATTCAACGATCAAAATCCCATTCAACATGTGATAAAAGAATATGAATTGGCGATTGAACATGGTGATATAAATGCCATTCAAAAAGCAACCAATGCAGTGGATGCATTAAATGCTTGGGATTATGAAGTGCGTATCAAACAAATCATCACCAGTTTTCAAGTTCCGGGTTTTGAAACAGAAATTAAAACCCTCAGTGGTGGGCAGAAGAAACGCTTGGCTCTAGCAGCCCTGCTTATTGACCAGCCCGACTTTATTATATTAGATGAACCAACAAACCATCTTGATTTGGAGATGATAGAATGGTTGGAAAATTATCTCACACAACAAAATATAACAGTATTATTAGTAACGCATGATCGGTATTTTTTAGATAGAGTTTGCAACCGCATATTGGAAATGGACCAAACAAAACTATATCAATATGATGGGGATTATGAATATTTTTTGGAGAAGAAAAATGAGCGGATGTTTAATGAATCGCGTGAAACTGACAAAGCAAAAAACTCCTATAGAACCGAACTGGAATGGATACGCAAGATGCCCAAGGCACGCGGAACTAAATCGAAAAGTAGGATACAGGCTTTTGATGCCATAAAAGAAAAAGCACTACGAAAATCAGGATATCAGGAACTAAAGTTTGATGTGAAGATGAACCGTATTGGGGGCAAAATTTTAGAACTGAAAAATATACAAAAAAAATACGGCGATAAAAAAATTATTAATGGTTTTGATTATACATTTAAGCGTGGAGATAAAATAGGAATTGTTGGAAAAAATGGGGTAGGGAAATCTACTTTTTTAAATATCATAGATGGAAGTGAGCAGACCGATTCGGGTAAGCTAAACATTGGCGAAACCATTATAATGGGCTACTTTAAACAAGATAATATAAAACTGCCCAATGATACCCGAGTAATTGATGCCGTAAAAAATATTGCCGATATTATACCTACTGCAAGTGGCGGACATATAACAGCATCGCAAATGCTAACCGCTTTCCATTTCCCGCCTGATAGGCAATATACTTTTGTAAACAAATTAAGTGGTGGCGAAAAACGGAGATTGTATCTGCTTACTTTATTAATGAGCAATCCCAATTTTTTAATTCTGGACGAGCCTACCAACGACCTCGATTTACTTACCCTAAATGCACTGGAAGAATTTCTACAATACTTTGCAGGCTGCCTCGTAGTAGTGAGTCACGACCGTTATTTCTTAGATAAATTAGTTGACCAATTATTTGTATTTGAAGGCGAAGGTAATATATCAATATATAATGGAACTTATTCAGAATATAGAGAATTTACCAAGCTGAAAGAAAAAGAAATGTTAGCTGCCAAGAAAAACAATAACAACAATACAATTGTTGAAACTAAAGCACCCGAGAAATCAAACAAAAATAAACTAAGCTATAAAGAAAAATTTGAATTTGAAAGTTTGGAAAAAGAATTACCCCAACTGGAAAAAGAAAAACAAGAACTGGAAGAAAAACTCAACCATGGAAGCTCAAACCACGAAGAACTACTACAATGGGGCCAACGACTCGAATTCCTTATTGGAGATATAGATAATAAATCGTTG
>JANYDJ010000197.1 GCA_025363675.1 Flavobacteriaceae bacterium
CTAATGTCTAAATTCTAATGTCTAAATTCTAATGTCTAAATTCTAATGTCTAAATTCTAATGTCTAAATTCTAATGTCTAAATTCTAATGTCTAAATTCTAATGTCTAAATTCTAATATCTAAATTCTAATGTCTAAATTCTAATGTCTAAATTCTAATATCTAAATTCTAATATCTAAATTCTAATATCTAAATTCTAATGTCTAAATTCTGATGTTTAATTTGGGATGGATTTTTTATATATAGCTCCGAAAATGCTTTGAATTTCTTTGGCTTCTTTAATTAATTCTAATCTTTCATTATTTATGTTTTCATTTGCAATATCCAACAGTTTCAGCCACAGTATTGATTCTTTACATTCTTTTTTACATATTCTAATTTTCATCAAAAAATCTTTATCTCCTAATTTTTCATTTGCTTCAATATAATTTGCAGCTACGGAACCCGATGATCTTACTAGCTGTTTTATATCTTCTCTATTCCAAATATTTACTTCTACCTTTTTTACTAATGTCCTAATATCGTTTGCAAAATGAAATGTTCTTTCTTCCAAATCATATATCTTTTTCTTTTCAGTTACAACCGGAGGATGAAGCATAAATTAGAATTTAGATATTATAATTTAGAATTTTATCCCCTATTTTTTCTTCTTAAACATTTCTAACATTCTGTCGGTAACAACGAAACCTCCGACAACATTTAATGTTCCTAATACTACGGCTATAAAACCAAGTACTAGTGAAAGTATATTATCAGGATCTGTGTGAAGCATTACATATATAGCACCTATTATCACCACACCATGTATCGCGTTGGCTCCTGACATTAGTGGTGTATGCAGTACTGCGGGCACTTTCCCTATTACTTCTATACCCACAAATATCATGAGTATAACGATGTAAAACATTTGTATGTTATCACCGATAAAATTTATTACTGAATTCATATTTTATTTATTTGATATTTTAATAATTAAGTCTTCTATATCTTTTCTAAGTTTTGGGAAATCATTTTTTATTGTATAATAAACTGTTGAATAATCCACTCCAAAATATTCGTGAATTAATATGTTTCTTATACTTACAATTATTCTCCAATCTATTTGTTTATTTTCTTGTTTTAATTCTTCTGTTATTCTAGCTGATGCTTCTCCTATGTTCTCTATTAGTTTTTGTAAGGCCAACTTAAGTATATAGTCTTTTAGAAACTCTTCTTCTGTTAATTCCCCAAGAATATCAATCGAATCTTGGGAGTACTGAAGAATATGTCTAAGTCTAGCTATATCACCCAGTTTTCCTTTCATATACTAGTTTTTTTTCCTGATGAATATATGGTGCTATATACTTTGATAATCCTTTATCGGATAATAAGTCTATTTCTAATTTCAAATCATCCGAGAGTTTTAATTTCATATTTGCAAAATCAAAAAGAGATACTTTGGCCATTTCATCTAGTTCTACCAAAACATCTAAATCACTTCCATCAACTTCTTCGTTTCGTGCATACGAGCCAAATACATAAGCCTTCTTCACTGGCTGCGTGGCAAAAAAGTTTTGCAGTTTCAATTGCTGTTCTGGTGTTATCATATTTATGATTTCAATATATTTCCACCATGACAAATTAATGTTCCCTTGGTAATCTCTTCTTCCATTTCCCATTTAAAACCATCTTTGGTGGCAAGGTATTGTAAAAAAGTGCTGAGGTTTTTTGCATAAAGTTCGCTGGCATTGGTGGCAAGTGTACTTGGCAAATTTGTTGTACCTATAACATGCACTCCATGTTTAAATACGATTTCATCGGCTTTTGCAATTTCGCAGTTACCACCTTGCTCTGCGGCCATATCTACTATTACTGATCCATATTTCATCATCTTTACCTGCTCTTCGCTTATTAATAATGGAGCTTTGCGGCCAGGGATAAGTGCTGTGGTAATTACCAAATCGGCTTGCGATAAAGATTTGTTTACGGCTTCTTTTTGTTTCTGTTGATATTCTTCTGAAACTTCTTTGGCATATCCACCTTCGGCTTTCACACCGTCTGATTTTACTTCTATAAATTTGGCTCCCAAACTCTCGGCTTGCTCTTTGGTTTCTGGTCTCACGTCGGTAGCTTCTACCTGTGCCCCTAATCGTTTGGCTGTTGCAATGGCTTGCAATCCGGCTACACCAATTCCAAAAATCAAAACTTTACTCGGGGTAATAGTTCCCGCCGCTGTCATCATTAATGGGAAAATTTTAGTCATGTGATTTGCACCAAGCAATACGGCTTTGTATCCCGCCAAATTACTTTGACTGCTCAATACATCCATGCTTTGTGCTTTTGAAATACGGGGAATGGCATCCATTGAAAATGCTGAAACACCTTTACCATTAAGCTTTTGCACCAGTTCAGGATTTGACAAGTGATACATCAAACTAAAAGTAATTTGTCCCGATTTTAGTTGTGAAATTTCATCATCGCTAAATGGATTTACCTTAGCCACTACATCTGCCTGACTAATCAGCTGACCTTTGTCGCTTACCACTTTTGCTCCTGCCGATTCATATAATGGGTCTTCGAATGATGAGGCTGTGCCCGCACCACTTTCGACTAAAATTTCAAATCCGTTTTTGATTAGCTGCCCAGCCACAGTGGGCGATAGGGCCACCCGTTTTTCTCCGGGCTTTGTTTCTTTGAGTATTCCTATTTTCACCGATATTCTTTTTTTAATACGGCTGCAAATTAAATAGGTAATTGATAGAAATGGAAGTTTATTTTTTAGTAGCTAGTCGTTAGTGGCTAGTCGTTAGTCCGCCGAGGCAGGATGTTGATGCTTCCGGTGGATATTAAAAGGCTCATTAAATGTTGCTGCCCCGAATAGATTCGAGGACATCGGGGTAAAATTAAAGTTTTGAGCGAAAGATTGGGAAGCTATATATTTGCCGAGAAAAATTATCTTTATGAAAAAAATATTGACTACTGCATTGATATTGTCAACCATATTCGTTCTCTCCTGTTCAAAGACCAAAACACTTGCCAACAGATTAGAAGGAACTTGGAATATTGATAACAGAGAAACAGTGAACGGTGCCCAGCAAAAATCGGATCCAAATATTGGAAATTTTGCGTTCAAAAGTGATGGAACCGGAAGCGTTACTATCAATACCGTTTATAATACTTATACCAATACTTCGGTAAATACTTTTTACTGGAGTAATACGGGAAATACGCTTACACTTTTTATGGGTAGCGGCACTAAATATTATAAAGTAATCACCAACGAATCGAAAAAACAAGTGTGGGAAGAATCATATACAGTTACCACATCCAGCAGCAGTGGCGGCACTCCTACCACCTCTACCATGTCGGAGAAGTATACGTTGAGCAAGAAATAAGACAAAAGATAATAGACAAAGGACGATAGACAAAAGTATAAATACTATATCCTTTATTCCTGCAGATACTCAAACTTATATATGATATACGGCAGGACCATCCCACCCTGGGCATGAGGGAAATGTATTATAAGATAAAGCCCGAGAGCATTGGCAGGGATGCCTTTGAAGGGTTCTGTAGGTCGTACAGCCTGTGGAGCAAAAAGCCGAAAAACTATGCCAGGACAACCGACAGCAGTGGTGTGGTGAGGTTTGAAAACCTGTTACAGAACAGGACCATAGACAATATAAACCAGGTATGGCAGAGTGACATAACATACTATGAACTTGGCGGTGCTTTTTATTATATAACATTTATTATAGATGCATACTCTAGAAGGATCGTCGGGCACCATACATCAGCCAGGCTGACAACAGAGCAGACCACGCTGCCCGCCCTGCAGATGGGCATCAGGACAAGAAAGAACATTGATCTTGAAGGGCTCATATTTCATTCAGACGGGGGCGGGCAATACTACGCAAAATCTTTTCTGGAACTGACAGCAAAAAAGAAAATATATAATAGTATGTGTGAGTACGCCTGGGAAAATGGAAAGGCGGAAAGGATAAACGGGGTGATCAAAAACAATTATTTAAAACACCGGAGCATCAGCACTTTTGCACAACTGGTAAAAGAGGTTGACCGTTCTGTATCACTTTACAACTCAGATAAACCACACAAAGCGTTACAAAGAAAATCACCCATAACTTATGAGAACGAACTACTATATTTGCAACAGCAAACAGTGCCCAAGATGATAAAGTCATTTGAAGCAACAATACAGATTTCCGGGGCATCGAGCCCCTTGAAATCTGAGCAAACAATACCTCAGAATCAAAATGTATTTAATGCAACTAATATTAAACTGAGAAACTAAAAACGGTCAACCCTATTTAGGCATTGACA
>JANYDJ010000248.1 GCA_025363675.1 Flavobacteriaceae bacterium
CTGTTAGTAATTTGTGTTTAATTTTCAAATTTAGATGAGAGGCAATAAATGTATATTTGTACTACACAAACAAACTAATATATTATAGGGAGCAATCCATTAACCAAATTAACCAACAACTACATGACGAAACATTTAAACGCCGTAATACCAACGGCTGTAATGGATTTGTCAGAAAGCGAAAGTTAGGATTCAAAGAACTACTTATTTTAATTGGACAAGGTATGGTAAGATCAATACAGCGGGAGTTAAATCACTTTTACGCTAAACTCAAACAAGAGGATTATAGTATTCAAGAAGTCACCAAAGGGGCCTTAACTCATTCACGAAAAAAACTTAAACCCGATGCTTTTGTGGAATTGAATCAAACAGTTGTAAATACTTTTTATGAGGGGGCACCATATAAAGTGTGGGATATACACAGACTAATAGCATTTGATGGGTCTACATTAAATTTGCCAGCACATCAAAGTGTAGTTGATACATTTGGGGAGCATGGTTTTGGAAGCAAAGCTGATTTTAAGAAAAGTATGGCTACAGTATCTATATGTTATGATGTGCTGAATTTAGTAACACTCGACGCAAGAATAGATCGTTTTGATTGCTCAGAGCAAACGCTGCTCAAACAACATATACAAGCGATTGAATTTAAACAACATGATATTGTATTGCTGGACCGGGGTTATCCTTCTATATCATTGATGTACAGTTTGCATCAAAGAGGTATTGGTTTTTGTATAAGAATGAAGGACAATTGGTGGGTGGAAGTAAAAAATATGGTGGAACAAAATGAACAGGACAAAGAGGTAATATTTAAACTGCCACCAAAAGACTTGCACCTGATGCAGGAATTTGAAACCGAAGAAAACTTTGTAAAATGCCGCTTGGTTGCAATTGAACTCGAAAATGGTGAAAAGGAAATATTGTGTGTATCGCTGCTGAATAAAGAAGAATATACCCTCGAAAATTTTAAGCAACTTTACCATTTTCGATGGAATATTGAAGAAGCATATAAATTGTATAAATGCAGAGCGGGTATGGAAGTATTTTCAGGTAAAACAGCTAATGCGGTTAAGCAGGATTTTTTTGCTAAAATATTTATGATGACTCTATGTGCTGTGTTGAGTTTCCCAATAGAAGCTAAGGTAAGATCGGAATCTAAACAGAAAAGAAAACATCCAAGGCAAATCAATAGAACAAATGCTATTGCTTATTGCCGCGAATCATGGGCAATATTATGGTTAAGACAAACCAAAGACAAGTTCTTGGAATCATTTGACAGAATTATGTATAAAACAACTGATATTGTCAGACCTGGACGTACATTTCACCGTAATCATAAAGCAAAACAGCCGCCAGCCATGACTTACAAACAGTTATAATCTTAATTCAACGACATTGAATGCATAATCTCGGTTTATACATCTTCATAAATAGTCAGGATAAATTTTACTTTTCTTTTCTTCATCACCCTTTCTAAAAAAATATTTTTTTTTACATCCCAACACATTAAAAAAAGTTTTACCTTAGCCGCTTCAAATCAACCTTATATAATATGAAGAATTTTTACATCTCGTTCAAAACAGGGATTTTTGTGGCTCTATTTTTTACATCAATACTAGGCAAGGCCCAATATTGTGCACCCTTACACTCTAATAACTGTGCTGCTACCTCTATTATTACAAAAGTGCAAATTACTGGCACCTCATTATATAATATTGTGGGAGCCTGTGCAAGCAATAGCCCAGTCACTGTTTTTGCAGCCACGGGTTTTCAAACCTGCACTTTGTATAGAGATAGTGGTTATAATATCTATACCCTTAGCGTAACCACCAACAATAACACCAAGCAGAAAGTGGGTATGTGGATTGATTTTAACCACGATTATGTATTTGATACCGTAGCTGAATGGTTTTTGATTAGTGCGTCCAATGTGCCCAATATGCCCAGCACTATTACTTTTACTGTGCCCAGTAATGCAGCTATAGGCCAAACAGAAATGCGAATACGTACCCGCAACGCTGCCGCGGCTTTTGACAGTAGCAGCTATTGCAAAACTTTGGGATCGGGAACCACACACCGGTATACCATTACTATCGATTCTCTCTCCACCTGCAGTGGCTCACCTACTGCCGGAAATATGGCCATTACCGCTGATAGTGTGTGCAATAAAATCACTGTCTTTTTTGCTAAAACTGGAGGCTCTTGGGCTCTTGGGCAAACTATACAATGGCAATGGTCTACAGACTCAATTAATTGGAGCGACTTGCAGGGCGATACACTTCTCAGTATCACCAAAGCGGTTACCCAAACAGGTTACTATCGCTATTATACTGCATGTGGGGGAAATGCCGATACCACTGCTGCACAGTTTATATATGTATATCCACTTACCACGTGTTTATGCACGCCTGGGCATATCAACTTTTGTAATACCAATCACCTTATCACTAATGTGTCTGTTACCGGAACCGGGGTAAACAATACTGTATCCAAATGCCAGTCGGCGGCGAGTGTGTGGTGGCAGTTTGGCCCAAGCAGCGGCACCAGCGATTCTATTTACTTAGGAAATACGTATGAATTTAAAGTAACAACCAATTTTAAGGATATTATAGGTATGTGGGTTGATTTTAACCACAATGCAGTGTTCGATACTTACGAGTGGTTTCTTATTAATAAATCATCTACGGCAAATGCCACTAGTAGTTTATATGTTACCATCCCCACTACTGCTGATACCGGATATACGCCAGTCCGCATCCGTGCTATTAGTGCTGGAACGGTGCTCGATTCGAGCGGGGCATGCAAAGTTTTTGTATCGGGCAACAGCCACGACTATCAGTTGTATTTACGCCCATTGCCACCTTGCACCAATCCACCAACTGCGGGCAATGCAATTACAACAGACACCCTGATATGTGCAAACAGTGCATTTACTTTAAGTTTGCAGGGTAATACTTTTGGTGCGGGCCAAAGCTACCAATGGCAACAATCGGCCACTGGAAATGCGGGCACGTGGAGTGATTTGAGCGGAGATACTAATAGTGGTGCAGTGCTTATGCAAACTACCTCAAATTATTATAGATGCTTTGTAAACTGTGGTGGCAACGGCGATACAAGTACTACAGTATTTGTTGACTTAAAAACCTTTTACGATTGTTACTGCAGCCAAGGGATACACACAAATACCTGCGATAGTACGCAAATGCTTACCAATGTGAGAATAACCAGTACCAGTTTGAACAATACCGTAAATAGTTGTTCTATATCGAGCACTGCACCCCATTTTGTGTTCAGCCCAAGTGGTAATCTTACAACTGATTTAGTTAGAGGAAAAACTTATAGGTTTAATGCCACCTCTAATATCAGTGGGACTATTTCTGCATGGATTGACTATAATAAAAGTGGTTCGTATGACAGTGCTGAGTGGACACGTATTGCCGCAGTGTCGGGTATTAATGTGAATAATGCGGTAAACATTACCATTCCGGCCAATACACCTTTGGGCCTAACGGGATTAAGAATACGTTTACGGAACGGGGCCGCGGTAAATACTGCGAAATATGCGTGCACCACATTTGCCAATGGCACTACCCACGACTATATTATTAATATTATAGATCCCTACACCACCGATGTAGGCCCTAACCGATTGGTGAGCCCTGCCAATGCTCTGTGCTATACCAACAACGAACCTGTTACGGTGCAGATAACCAATTACGCAAGCGACACATTAGATTTCACGAAAAAAAACCTCACGGTATCGGTAGATTTCAATGGTGTTAGCACTGCAAACTTTGACACTACAATTACCACAGGCATACTTGCTCCTGGTGCAAATATGAATATCTATTTTGTTGATACAGTAGATATGAGCACTCCTGCAACAGCATATACCTTTAAAGTATATACCACCCTGGCAAACGATAGTAATATATATAATGACACTTTAAATATTACCCGCAATGCTGCTCAAAAAATGGCATTAAATTATATAGAGAAATTTAATAGTGCGGCTAGCATTCCTGCATCGTATACTGGGAATGGGTTTGGTTACAATGCCACCAATGGCGTGGGGGGCACTGGAAGTTTGAGAACTACCTTTACCAATAACACAAATTCAGCAGGAGTGTCTCGTTCTCCAGTGGTGGGTCCACTCACCTCTATATCAGCACTTCGCTTCTCTTATAAGTCGAGTGCCGTGATGCAAAAAACCGATAGTGTTTTTGTTCAGTTGTCTACTGATTGTGGGATAAACTATACTACCGTTTTCAATATCAACGCAACCAATACACTCAACAATTCTTATGCTTCTATACAATACAGTTTAGGTGCGTTTACGGGCAATAGTGCTGTAATTAGACTGGTAAAAATGGATAGCTCTGCGGTGTTGTCGTATGTTGATATTGACAATATGGTGATAGGCGATGTGCCTGATATTAATTTAGGGAATGATACCGTAGTGTGCGATAAAATTTTACTGAATGCGAATCCCAATGCAAAAGGATGGGACGTAAACTGGAGCACAGGTGCGGGTCCGCAGGATACCCTTACTATATATAATAGCGGCAATTATATAGCAACTGCCAGTGATAAAACATACGGATTGGTAAATAGTGACACCATAAAAATTACGATATACACTACCCCAAAAGTTAAACTTGGAAATTCTCAAACTGTGTGCAATGGCACTGGTGTGAAGCTTGATGCGGGCAGCTGGCCTTCGGGTTATACCTATATATGGAATACGGGAGATACCACACAAACCATTACTGTTTATACTTCGGGTACTTATTCGGTAATCGTAAATAATGTGGCTGGATGTGCTGGAAAAAGTTCCGTAAAAATTAATGTGGTCAACAAACCTCAAGGTGTAAATTTAACCAAGGCTCAAAATTTTACGGGCCAATTTAACCAAGGCACTGCAAGCAATCCCGATTTGGCCTGTGTAGGTAATAGCATGAGTTATAATATAACCCCTCCATCAGGATATTCAAACGCCCAATACGGGAGTAATTGGAGTATATTAATCGCTTCACTAAAAACTATTACTGGGGGCAATGCCGCCGGAGTAGTTACTATTAGCTACCCCAGTGCCAACAGTGGTAATATAAATTTTATACCTGCCAAGGCAGATGCCGATTCTGTATTTGTGATCACCTTAATGGTAAAAGATAAAATTACAGGTTGCGATACCACTCTATATAGATACCTAAATGTGAACCCTAACCCCATAGTTAGTTTGGGTAATGACCTAACAGTGTGCCCTGGCATATCAGTAAACTTTAATGCTGGCAGCTCGTTTGCACAATATTTATGGAGCGATGGCAGTACGGGAAGTAGTATTTCTCCCACCACTGTAGGCATATATTGGATAAAGGTGACCGATAATAATAGCTGCAATAGTATCGATACTGTGCTGTTGAATAATTATAGTTTACCCAAAGTAGATATTGGCAAAGATCAAACTGTGTGTCCCGGAACAGCTGTAACCTTTACCTCTGTGGGCATCTGGCCAAAGTATGTATGGAACGATGGTAGTACAAATAACCAACTTACTACTACAAATCCTGGAACTTATTGGATGAAAGCGACAGACAATAATGGATGCACAAACACCGATTCGGCATTGCTCAATAACTTTACCCCACCAACTGTAAACCTTGGTGCGGACAAAAGCATTTGCCCCAATAACAGTGTTACGATAGATGGTGGAACAGCTACAAGCTATAACTGGAATACTGCTGCTTCCACACAAACTATATCTGTATCTTCTGCAGGCACCTATTGGTTAGAAGTATCTGATGCCAATGGCTGCAAAGGTCGTGACTCGATTAACGTAAATATATTGCCCAAACCGAAAGCAACATTTACTTATGTTAAAAACACGGCAACCAATATACAGTTTACTCCCGACGATATTACCCATACTGCCTACAATTGGACTTTCGGCGATGGAAATAATTCCAATGCCGTTTCGCCCTTGCACAACTATAGCCTTATTTCGAATTATGTGGTAAACTTAGTTGTTACAAGCATAAATACTTGTACAGATTCAAGTAACCAAACTTTGGTATTATCGGGCATTGCCGAACAGCATGTTTTGGTGAACGAGCTTAATGCTTTCCCAAATCCCTATACCCATGAAACAAATATTAGTTTTGCTCTTGCCAAAACCTCTTTTGCTGATATAGCATTATATGACTTGTATGGCAGGAAAATTAATACCATTAGCCATGGGAATATGAGTGCTGGCAAACATATACTAAACATTAATACCGCACAATATGCTAGTGTTGGAGGTATCTATTTTATAAGGATTTATATAGATGGGGAAATCTCCGTATTGCGAATTATAGATTTGAGTGCGAAGTAATTTCGTTTACCATTTTATATATACCCAAAAGCCGTTCCTACTGGAGCGGCTTTTTTATTGTTGCCATACAGCTCGTTCATTTCGCAACAGAAATTGGAGTAATTGATATTGATTTTTTTTGTAGCATGTCACTTATATATATATATTATTCTGAACCAAGTTAAGTAGCTGCTTATGGCTTGCTGATGTATGCAAACTATCTGTACTGAAATAAATTCGGTATCACATATTCCGAAATGACAGGGTATTTATTTTTTGAATTTAAAAATGGAAATAATACACAAAAAAAAAGCCCCACTCAAATTAGGTGGGGCTATAGGTAATTTTATTTAATTTTACTCGTCGATTTTGTAGTTAACCGGCAATTGATATTTTTGTCTTACTGATTTTCCTTTTCTTTTAGCGGGTGTCCATTTGCCAGGGCCACTTATTTTTTTCAGTACCCTTAAAGCCTCTGCATCCAATCCTGGGCTTACCCCTTTAGATACATATACACCCGTAAGTCTACCATCAAGCTCAACTACAAAACTCACATATACAGTACCTTCAATTCCTGCATCTTTTTCATAGGCAGGGTATTCAATCTCGCCTGCTAAATAATCATATAATTTGGGATATTCTGCTTGTTCGTCTACTTCATTCTTATCATAAAATTCTGGCTCTACAGGATCTTTCACATCTATTTTATCATCAATCACCCTATTTTCCTCTCCCGCTTGGTCTTTGGTATCAGCATGTTTTAAATCTTCGTTTTTTTCTATTTGGTGTTTTTCATCAATTTTTTCATCCTCTACAATTTTGGGAGGGGTGAACTGTTGCATTTTCAATTTGGGAGGGGGTGGAATAACTGGTGGGGGTGGTTTTTCCAAATCTTGCGGAGGTGGGGCCATCAGTTCTACTTTGGTTCTCTTCTTTTTTTCTTCTTTGGTTCTTTCTTTATCTTCTTTAAAAAACTTAGCTATCATTGGTGAGCTCATCAATAATATAAATGCCAAGATAGAAATAATACCTGAACGCGTAACAACCTTGGGATAGAATATGCGTAAATCATACGCACCATATTTTTTATTTTTACGCTCAAAAATAATTTCGAGTATGTCGTTTCTAAACATGTTCATAATCGTGAGTTTTGTTTGGTTTGATTTTGCTTATACTAATTTAGTAAACGATTATTCTATAAAACCTTTTTTCTTTAGGTTAACCTGATCATCGGGTTGAAAATCTACGACCGCAAATTGTTTGATTCCACAAATTTCGAACTCATCCAATATATCCACCAAGTTACGGTACTTGCTATCTTTCATGGGCTTAATCAATATCACTATTTCTTGGCTTTTAATTTTAGACAATATAATATTTCTAACCTCGATTTGTTTGGTTTTTAATACTTTTCTAATCTTCTCGGGGCCAAAGGTAGTTTTGGAAATATCGGGATCTTTTTTTAGCATTCCCATATACCAAAATATTTGGTCGTCCTTTCCCAAAATGAGGGTCATTGATTTTGATTCGGGTATGGTAATGTCTTCTTTGGGTTTTTCGTCGGTGGGCATGGTTACTTCAAGTGCACTTGGCTTGGCCATGGTGGTAGCAAGCATAAAAAAAGTAACCAAAAGAAACGCCAAATCCACCATGGGTGTCATGTCAATTCGGGTGGAGAGTTTCTTCCCCTTTTTCTTTCCTTTATGTTTGCCTCCGCCTCCGGAGCTTTCTATATCTGCCATTTTTTATTGGATGATTTAATGAGGTGCGATTGAATGATTTTGTTGTTCAGTTATCTGTGTTAGCATTGCTGATAACAGACAACCGAAACAGTATATTATTTTTGTTTAGCTTTGGCTCCAGCCATCCTATTCTCTTCTTGACTAGTAATCATTTGAAAACGGTGACCTTGAATTGTTTTATTAGTAAGCACTTGTATTACCTGTTTTATAATAGGATAATTGGTTTCGCCATCGGCTTTAAGGGCTATTTGAGAACGGGGACTTGCTTTACGTGCGTTCCACATCCAAAAAAAGAGTTCATTCTTTTCAGGGATACTGTCCCACTTAATACCTGGCTGGTTTTTACGCATCTCGTCGGGTTCAAGTTTTATCCAATCGGCAAGGTCTTTGGCAGGTACACCAAAGGTTGACTGCAGCGAGAATTTTTTCCGTTCTTCGTCAGTTAGTTTCACATCTTTGGCAAAGTCCTTTATAAAGCCATCCAGCATATCTTCCATGTGTTTAGGATTATCCATACCCATAAATATTCGCCCATCTTTGCTTACGGTGATGGTAATTAAATCTTTATCGGGAATGGGTGTAGTAAGGGTTGATGAGGGCAATATTACTTGCACCGGTTCATCAGGTCTAAATTTGGTGGCCAGCATAAAGAACGTAACCAACAGGAAACCCATGTCCACCATGGCCGTCATGTCGATAAAAGTGCTTTTGCGGGGAATTTTTACTTTTGGCATTGCTTATATAATTTAGCTGCTCAAATATTAACTATGTTTGGCTGCAAATGTTTGAGTGATACTATAACCACTCTCGTCTATACCATAAGTTAGTTTATCTATTCTGGTGGTAAACATATTATAGAATATGATAGCCAAAATAGAAGTACCGATACCAAAAGCTGTATTAATCAAAGCCTCAGAAATACCTGTTGACAGAGCAGAAGCATCGGGTGCACCAGCATTGGCCATGGCCGAGAACGCCTTGATCATACCCAGCACTGTTCCTAACAATCCCAACAGTGTGGCCACTGAAGAAATGGTAGATAGTATTACCAGATTTTTTTCTAGCATGGGCAGTTCCAAAGAAGTTGCTTCTTCAAATTCTTTTTGAATAGCCAGAATTTTTTGGTCTTTTGGCAGGTCGTGGTTTTCACTCATTTCTTTATATTTACTAAGACCGGCTCGGGCTACATTGGCCACGCTACCTTTTTGTTTATCGCAAGCAAGTAGGGCACCTTGTATATCGCCAGTGTCAAGTTTATTTTTGATATTGCGTGAAAAGATGTTTATATTTTGAGTACCTGTGGCTTTTATAATGGTAACAAAGCGTTCAACCACAAATATGATAACGGTGAGCAACAAACCTAAAAGTATAGGTACGATAACTCCTCCTTTATGAATAACACCAAACCAGTGTTCTATTCCATCTTTTACGGGCTCTTTAAGCGGGTCGCCATCCATAAAATTGTCTTCGTTACCCAACACATACATATAGGTGAGTATACCAACTATAAATGCTACTGGCACAACGATAAATGCAAACATGGCTGCAAAGCCTGAGGTTGATTCTTCTTTTTTCATGATTCTTTTTACTTACTGATTTTTATTTTTTTTAGGAGTGCAAAAATAGATTTTGTTTTGGTTTAAACAAGTTTTGTTTTTGTTAATTATTTTTTTATCGAAATTTATTGGACAGTTCAATCTATTTGTGGGTAATAACGCAATACCTTTTGTTTGGTTGCATACTTACCTTTGTTGTTCAGTCAAAAAATTGTAACTTACTTTAAATAAAAAACCAACACTTTGAAAACCATTAGTATTGAAAATACAACTTTTATTGAAAAAATTACCTTAGCGGTATTTTGCGGCTTGCTTATATCATTTACATCCTGTGTGCCCATGCGTAAATTTGAAGATCTGCAGGCCGCTAAACTAGCTTCAGATTCTGCAAACAAATATTGCTTGGAAAAGTACGGTAAGCTTCACGAGCAAGATTCATTGCACGAATCGCAAGCATCGTCTGCCAAAAGAATTATTCAAAAACTTAAAGAAGACAGTTTGGAAACCAATACCATTTTGGCCAAACAACGAGAATTATATAAAGAACTGAACGAGACCTATGAGAAAGAAATTAAATTTGGTAGCATGGAGGCTCAACGCAAAATGGACCAGTTGAAAGATTTGGAAAGCAAATACAATGATAAGATGAAAGATTATGAAGAGATGAAAGCAAAGATGACACAGTTAAAAGATGAGGAACAAAAACTGCAAAGTGAAAAAGGAAGTTTGAGCACCAGCTTGCAAGAGCGTGATAAAACATTACAAGAAAAAGAACAGAAACTGGCCGAGCTGCAACAAATTCTTCATAGCAAAGACTCTTCAGTTAAAGCATTAAAAGCATCGGTGAGCAATGCATTGTTAGGCTTTAAAGATGCAGGTTTAGAAATTAATATTAAGAACGGAAAAGTATATGTATCACTCAGTGAGCAATTATTATTTGCATCGGGCAAAACGGATGTAGACAAGAAAGGACGTGAGGCATTATTACAACTTGCAACTGTATTGGAAAAACAAAAAGACATTAATATATTGGTAGAAGGCCACACGGATGATGTGCCCATTAAAACAGAAAAGATGCAGGACAATTGGGACCTGAGCGTGATGCGTGCAAATAGTATTGTGCGTATTCTCACCAAAGACGGCAGTATAGACCCCAAGCGTATTATGGCTGCTGGTCGTAGTCAATATTCTCCAATCGACCCGAGCAAAACTGCCGAAGCTAGAAAGAAAAATCGCCGTACAGAAATTATACTAACTCCTAAGTTGGATGAGTTGTTGCAGATTATAGATAATCAGTAAGTGGGGTCAGGGGTCAGGATTCGGGGGCTGACGCGGACTATGAAACTTAAAAAATGAGATAATCAACTTGCGACATTTGCGGTAAAAATTCACCGCAAGGAACGCTATAATATAATTTCAGATTATTACACATGCAAAGCCCTATTTGCAGTAGCTGCTAAACATGCTTCTTTAAATGCTTCTGTATAGGTTGGGTGGGCATGGCTCATTCGTGAAATATCTTCGGCACTGGCACGAAACTCCATCGCTACCACTGCTTCGGCAATCATATCAGCCGCACGAGGGCCTATCATGTGTACGCCTAATATTTCATCGGTAGTGGCATCGGCCAATACTTTTATTTGTCCATCCAAATCCATGGAAGCACGGGCACGACCACTAGCACGAAATGGGAACGAGCCTAATTTATAGGCTATGTTTTTAGCTTTCAATTCTTCTTCAGTATATCCAACCGAGGCCACTTCTGGCCAAGTATATACTACCCCAGGAATTAATAAGTAATTGATATGTGGTTTTTGTCCTGATATATATTCTGCTACCATCACCCCTTCCTCTTCAGCTTTGTGGGCAAGCATTGCACCTTTTACCACATCGCCTATTGCATATATATTGGGCACATTTGTTTGCAAATGTTCATCGGTTTCTATGCGTCCGCGTTCATCAGTTTTCACGCCGGCTTTATCTAATCCAAGTCCGTCAGTATATGCTTTACGACCGACAGATACCAAGCAATAATCGCCTTTAAATTCTTGCTCTTTGCCTTGGGCATCGAGTGCTTTTACTATTACTTCTTTACCTTTAACGGTAGCACTTTGCACTTTGTGACTTGTATTTATACTCATCCCCATTTTTTTGAGAACACGCCCCAAATCCTTGCCCATCGTGCGATCCATAGTGGGTATAATACTATCGGCATATTCTATTACGCTAACTTGGCTACCTAAACGTGCGTATACTGAACCCAATTCTAAACCAATAACTCCACCGCCTATCACTATTAAATGCTTTGGAATTTCAGTTAAGTTCAGTGCTTCTGTACTTGTGATAATACGTTTTTTGTCGATATTAATTCCTGGTAGTGACACTGGCTTAGAACCTGTAGCTATAATAGTTTTAGCTGTTTCTATCGTCGTTTCTTTCCCCTCACTATCCGTAATTTTTATTTGTGTAGGGCTTGCAAATGAACCGGTGCCTGTATATACTTCTATTTTATTTTTCTTCATCAAAAAAGTGATTCCATCGCAGGTTTGCTTTACCACTTCATTTTTGCGTTTAATCATTTGTTCCAGATTTACTTTCAATGTTCCAGTTTCAATCCCATGTTCCTTAAAAGTGTGCGAGGCATTATAATAATGTTCGCTGCTATCGAGCAAGGCCTTGCTGGGTATGCATCCTACATTGAGGCAAGTGCCGCCCAAAGTATGATACTTTTCAATTAGTGCTACTTTCATTCCCAATTGTGCACAGCGTATTGCCGCCACATAGCCGCCCGGTCCTGAACCTATAATAGTGATATCAAATTTGTTCATGTTATGTTATTTGAGGTTGCAAATTTAGGGGTAATTAGTCGTTAGTCGTTAGTCAATTAGTCGTTAGTTTTTGTCTTTCGTCTTTTGTCTTTTTATCTTTTTATCTTTTGTCTAAATTGACAATGTGTGAATGATATAACTTATTGTAATTATTATATAACTTTTAAAGAATTGATAGACCTCACCTTTGTTGCATAAAATATACTAACAATTAAAAAATATGATAATGAAAAAATTAACACTCTGTATTATTACAACATGTTTGTTGTTTACTACAATTCCAACGCAAACCAAAGCGGGAACTCCAACCACTACTGCTAAAGCTACTACTAATAAGGTAAACGAAGCAGCCAATGCCAATGCATTACTATCGCGTTTGAACGAAATTAGGGAGATGGACAAATCGAATTTATCTTCTCCTGAAAAGAAGGCACTACGCACCGAAGTTTTTTCAATAAGAAAACATCTTAAAGATATTGGCGGAGGTGTATATATTTCTGCTGGTGCACTTATAGTAATATTGATTTTGCTAATCATACTACTATAATAAAAAATATCTAACTACATCAAAAAAAAACAAAAATTAAATAAACAAAATTATGGGAAATTTATTATATGTCATTGCAGTTATATTAGTGATTGCTTGGCTCATCGGATTTGTTGGCTACAATGCTGGAGGTATTATACATATTCTATTGGTAATTGCAATTGTGGCGGTGCTATTAAGAGTGATATCAGGAAGAAGGGCGTTATAATACAAGCATGTTTTATAACAAACAACAAAAATTGTGATTTTCAATTCTTGATTAAGAAAATAAAAATAGATGAATATTAAAAGAATTTTTGGAGCCCTACTTACCGTTTTGGGAATAACAGGCTTAATATATGCAGCTATATTGTTTGCAAATACACAGGGCAACCAATACGATGTTAAATCGCTTGCTATCTATGGCATACTCGGCATTGTATTCTTTATTTCTGGAATCGGTTTAGTTCGCACCACCAAAGACGAAGCATAACATACACAAACATTTTGAACCTGTATAAATAAATTATTAGAAATATTTTCGAACTAGTTAATTATATAAATCATAAAAAAGCATCATTCATAAACATGGTGCTTTTTTTATTGGTAAATAACAATTATCATATCCCGTTTCTAAATTAAAAAAAGAACCAAATAGATGCTTTTTTAAAATTTACAACGAAAACAAAAACCTCATTAAAAAAAACAATTAAAAAAAATAATACCAATGACAAAAGCACTATATCTCGGTATTTGGATGGATCATTCAAATGCACACCTAATGGAATTTAGCCCCGAAACTATTGAAACCACTACTATTGAGTCGCCATTTACTAATCAAGAAAAAGAACAAAGCTTGAACAAAAGTGAACACGTGATGCACAATAAAGAACAACACATGCAAAAAGAATATTATAAAAAACTGGGAGATGTAATCAAAAATTATTCATCAGTTGTATTATTTGGCCCTACCCTGGCTAAAGTGGAATTATATAATATTTTGATAGAAGATCATCATTTTTCAAAAATAAAAATTGAGGTGAAACAAACCAATAAAATGAGCGATAACCAACAACACGCATTTGTAAAAGAACATTTTAAATTTATCCATATCAATTAATCCAGAATAAATATACTGCCATGGAAACCAATAATATTTATTCATTACCTAGTGATAATAAAGATAAAAATGATTTTCCAGGATATCCGTTATATCCCGCCTATGAGGATATATATAATCGATTGCAAAAAGCTGGAGATATTGACCCAGAAGATGTGTCAACAAAGAAGAGCACCAATGAGCTTGACCCAACCGATAGCGATGGTGATCCGATTGCCATTGGCGTAGACGATGATGACTCAGGCAACGATTTGGATGTGCCTGGTTCGGAATTGGATGATGAACAAGAAAATATTGGCAGCGAAGATGAAGAAAACAATTATTATAGTTTGGGAGGCGATAACCACAACAAACTAGAAAATTAAGGACAACGGAAGCAGAAATTGTAATATACTATTTACAAAAAAATAGAACCTTAAATGGGGTGTACCGTTAACGAAAAAAATGACTAAGTCGCCTTATACGATAAATCAACGCAAATATATAGTATTTGTACTGATTATTTGTTTGGGGATTTTGCTTTTGGTATCTTCCCTCTCTGTTCTTAAATCTCTGCTCTCGGCTGTTATACTATATATTTTATTTAAGCCCATGTTTGGCTTAATTGGTTTGGTGATTGGTCCTTTTCTTATTTCCTATTTTATATTACTGTTGAAAATGTATGAAACACATTATATGAAATCGACTTGATCTAATTTCTAAAATCCTGAAATTTAATAAATGTGAGAAAGATATAAATTATTATAATATTTGTATAATTTATCAACATTAATATAGACCCAATTTTGCATATAAATAAGTTATAAAATAATCATATCTTTAACACTAAAAAAAAACTATCAATTATGAAAACAAAATCAATTTTAATGATTACTTGCTGCACCGCATTCGTTGCATTATTTTCTGCCTGCAACAGAGACGTAACTGGCTGCACCGATTCAAATGCCGATAACTATGCATCGAAGGCAAACAAAAATGCTGACTGCCGTTATCGCCATGCATCCAATATCGACATTAGCGGTATATCAAGTACCAAACCCGATGGCACAGCCTGGGACAATGGAGACAACCCAGATGTGAAGGTAAATTTTGGCAAAAAAAGCAGCTCGGGTTACGACCACTCAACTAATACTGCCGACAATGCTTCTTCCACTGCAACTGTTACCCCTAATGGAACAGTAACATTTTCGAACGAGGACTGGAAATATGAAATTGTGGATGTAGATGCATTGGGAAATGAAGTAATGTCGACTGGCATATTTAATCCTCTTACTGCCACCGTAACAGACAATACCATCACTGTTACAAACAATGGTATTACCATTAAATTCAAATATACTATACAATAAAAAGGTTAGTGAATTAATAAGAACGCAATCCAAAAATAAGATGTGGATTTGCAGAAAAATGCCTCTTCAAATGAAGGGGCATTTTTTTTTAATTTGTTAAGTAGAACAGTGTGAATTATACAACTTTTTCATACCCTAATATAATATCTGTGCTCCTAAATAAGTTCACTTTTGTGAAAAGTCCCACAACATATATCCACTATGAAATTGTTCTTAAAATTAACCTATCTAGCAGCATTTGCAATAGCAGTAGCTGTTGCTTTTTTTGGCAACTCAAGTTGCACCAGCACCGATGAAAAAAACGTGCGAACACCGGGTGAATTTTTAAACCATACTATTGAATTTAATACTACCATGCGGAAGCTTTGGGTGAACCATATTGTTTGGACCCGAAATGTGATACTATGCATTGTAGATGACCTCCCCGGCAAAGATCAAGCACTTAACCGCTTGATGAAAAACCAAATAGAAATTGGAAACATTATAAAGCCATACTATGGAGAAGAAGCTGGAAAGAAACTAACCGAACTTTTATTCGAACATATTAATATAGCTTCGGATGTGGTGAAAGAAGCAAAGATTGGCAATACCAATATGCTTGACGATGTGAATACCCACTGGTATAAAAATGCCGATGAGATTTCTGAATTTCTTGGGAAAATAAATCCGAATTGGGTATTGACCGACATCAAAGCAATGCTGAAAAAGCACTTAGAAATTACTACCGACGAAGCCGTGCAACGCATAAAAAAAGATTATGATGCCGATGTACTTGCTTTTGACAAACTTTACAACCAAACACTGGCTATGGCCGATATGCTTGCACTTGGAATAGAAAAACAATTTCCTGCAAATAGCAAAACCATTGCATCAAATTAATATAACATATATACACGGGTTAAATACTTATAATAAAAAAAATAAAATGGATACCAAATTTATTAATGCTACCACGCAACGCCCCGAAGGAAATAGAACCACCGATGCACAGTTGGTTACTATCGATCTTGCTTCATTTATTGAGCAGATAAAGGAAGAAAAAGAATGGAAAGAAAGTGATAGAAATGCTATTACTGTTTTTAAAACCAACGGTATGTGCATTGTTCTAGTTGCTTTGCACAAAGATGCTGAGATGATTAAACACACAGCAGCTGGCCTTATTAGCGTGGAGGTTCTGGAAGGGAAAATGATATTTAAAACCGAAAATAATTCTATTAACCTGGGAAAGGGAAAAATGTTGGCATTGCATGAAGGGATACAGCATAGTGTATTGGCCCAAGAAGAAACTATATTTCTTTTAACCATTACCAATGTTTTGACCTCCTATATGTAACCCGTTACTATATAGTAGCAATCTCGTAATTGAATTCTCCTATAATATTTAGGTAATATATAGGAATATATATCCCAACCTAATATCAAAATATATTATAAAATACAGATGCCACAATTAGCAGCCATATCTACCATTGATTTTCCTTTTAAAGTTAGTCAGCAAGAGGTGAAACAGTATGCCAAAGATTTATTTGCACCCTCTTTCCCCCAAGTAGACCGTATGCTAAGTGCTTTTGACAATACGGAAATAATAACAAGAAATTTTTGCAAGCCACTCCAATATTATAGTGCTAAACATACCTTCCAAGAGCAAAACGCTGAGTATATAAAAATTGCCCTTGAATACTCAATAAAATCTATTGAAAATTGTATAGCCCAAGCACAAATTAATAAAGAAGAAATAACCGATATTATATTTCTTTCTACTACTGGGTTATCTACACCTAGTTTGGATGCCCTTATTATAAATTCGATGAAACTAAACCAGCACATTAACCGCACCCCTATTTTTGGATTGGGCTGTGCAGGCGGTGCTGCTGGTTTTGCCAAAGCATGTGTATTGGCAAAAGCAAATCCTGAGTCTGTAGTTTTACTGGTAGCAGTGGAACTTTGTTCCCTCACCTTTTTGCGTAACGATTATAGTAAAAGTAACTTTATAGGCTCTAGCTTGTTTTCTGATGGGGTAGCTTCCTGTATTATAACTGGAGATCATTATAAAAGCAAAACTACCGATAGTATTTCATTTTTAGCTTCGCAAAGCAAATTATATTATAACACCTTGGATGTGATGGGTTGGGAATTTTTAGATGCGGGGTTCAAAGTTTTATTCTCTCAGGATATCCCAACTATTATACAAAAAAATGTATATAATGATGTTACTTCATTTTTAGAAAAAAATCAATTAGAACTTGCAGCCATCAAGAATTTTATTTTTCATCCTGGAGGAAAAAAAGTACTTTCAGCATATACCGAAGCATTAAAGGTAGAAGGAGACTTTTTAAAAAACACCAGAGAAGTAATGAACGAGAATGGCAATATGAGCAGCCCCACCGTATTATATGTATTGGAGCGGTTTATTAAAAGCGGATATGAAGATGGTTATGGGTTGATGATGGCTATGGGACCCGGCTTCTCAAGCGAGATTATATTACTTCAGATGGAAAAGCATTAAAAAAATGATGTTCTATTTTTTTATATCAGGTATTATTTTGTTGCGTATTGTCGAGCTTATTGTTTCGAGAAATAACGAGAAGTGGTTGTTGCGGTATGGAGCAATAGAATATGGTAAAAAACATTATCCATATATGGTTGCGATGCATGCTTTATTTTTTATTTCTCTTATATTCGAACATAATACTCAACAAATGGAAGTATATAACCCATCGTTATTTATAATTTATATAATACTCATCATATCTAAAATATGGGTAATCTCACTATTGGGTAAATTTTGGAGTACTAAAATATATCATATCGCTGGCATTCCAACCATAAAAAAAGGAGCCTACAAATATGTTAAGCACCCCAACTATATGATTGTAATTGCTGAAATAATCGTTATTCCACTCACGTTTAATTTGTATTATACTGCTGTTATTTTTAGTATTCTTAATGCAATGATGTTATATGTTAGAATTAGGGAAGAAAATAGAGCATTGCAAATATAATTGTAATAGGAAGGTATGCAAAATACAATGGTAGCCATATTATAGGAATGAAAATTAGGCTTAAGCACATAGCTATTGTTATTATAAGTCTACTGCTTATTGCAGGCGGGGCGGCGTATTTTTATCGTGCACAAATTGTGGCCCATTTTATTCCCCGTGTTGAGCAAATTGGTGATATCCGCATTATGGTGAAAGATGATACCGCTTATGTGAGCCTGCGATTGTCAATTACCAATAAATCATTTATTAGTATAGAATCCGATTCTATTAAATATAGTGTATCGCTATTTAATAAGACTTATTTACACAGTGAAAAATATATTGGTGTTGTGCTGCCCGCACACGGAAAAGACACTGTAGACTTTGCTTTTAATATTCCCTATATCGCTATAATGAAGGATTTGAAAGCAGAAAAGAAAAATAAGGACAGTGCTAGTTATGCTATTAACATTGCTGTTAAATATGCAACGCCTTTCAGTAAATCGGAAATTGCTGTAAACAAGTCTGCGAAATTAAAAATCCCACAGCCTCCCGAAATAGAAATTGTAGCTATGCATTATGAAAAGATTCGTTTGAAAACTATTATTGCAGATGCCAAAATAAAAATAACAAACTATAGCCCCGTTCGTGTCGTTATAAAACATATTGACTACGCTATTAATGTATCAAAACAAGGAATGTTGAAGGGAAAATATGCCGAACCCATTGTGATAAAACCGCATGAAACCACTTATATATCGCTGCCAATAGAAGTGCGTGCAAAAAACCTTCTCAAAACAGCTTTCGATGTACTGATGAATAACGATAACTACTACTACACCTTAAAATTAAATGCCGTGTTGGAATCGGAAGACCCACTGAAGCAATCGTTTCATATAGATTTAACAAAGAATGGGAAAATGGAATTGAAGAAGTAAGCAGGGTGGAGGAAGTTGGGACTGAGAATTCAGAAAATTGTATAATACATTGGGGGAATTGTATAAGGTTTAAACTAACTTTATTAGTTAATTTTACATCAATAACTTATATATATATATTATGAAAAAGAATAATATGATTTTGTTTGCTATTGCATTTTTGTTTATCAGTTTGCTGATGAGCTGCATGGGGATGAAGCATGGAAAAAAAACCGACATGACCAATCGTGGTGCAGGTGTGGTTTGGATAAAGCATGACAAGTTCTCTCCGGGTGTTATAAAAATTCCCGTAAATAGCTCCGTAACCTGGATCAATAAAGATTTATTGCCCCACACGGTAACAAGTGATGAAGGATTATTCGACAGTAAAAAATTGAAACACAAACAATGGTTTAGTTATAAATTCACCACTGCTGGCACATACAAC
Source organism: Flavobacteriaceae bacterium (assembly GCA_025363675.1). Taxonomy (GTDB): domain Bacteria; phylum Bacteroidota; class Bacteroidia; order UKL13-3; family UKL13-3; genus CANJUD01. The sequence continues at coordinate 19,823 of JANYDJ010000248.1, forward strand.
TATCATTGCACCATACACCACATGATGGTTGCCAAAGTTATTGTTGAATAGGTTTTGACACGGGCAGTGCAGGGTTTTGAGAAAGATGCTGCTAAAATATGTTAGGACTTAAGATTTTATTGCTTAATTTTCGTGCTAATTTTTAACCTCTTATTAAAATGATGGACCAAGAAATAGACGAACTATTATCAGAAGAAAACGCACATCTGAACAAGTTGCACCAAATAGTAAAAGACACACTGGATGCAGAAGAACTTATTGTTCACAATCTTTTAAATCCACCTATAGAGACCCTTACCAAGGGTCAAAAAATTTCGGATAAAGTGGCCATGTTTGGTGGTAGTTGGAAATTTATTATATTATTTGGTGTGATACTTACTGTGTGGATTGCTTTTAATGCACTGGCACTCGACTATTATAGATTTGACCCCTACCCTTTTATTCTCATGAATCTGATCCTCTCGTGCATTGCCGCACTACAGGCCCCTATTATTATGATGAGCCAAAACCGACAAGAAGAGAAAGACCGAATGCGTAGTGAGAATGACTACCTAATCAATTTAAAAGCGGAGATGCAAATACGCAGCTTACAACAAAAAATGGATTTATTATTAGAAGACCAGATAAAAACACTTTTTGATACCCAAGAAAAACAATTTATTTTATTAAAAGAAATTAACCAAAAACTCGACGATCTTAAAAAATAAATCAGTTAGGAGTGGTAATGCTTATATATCAAAAAATGTATGGCTAGTCGCTTTATATCTTGGTATTATCACGGCGAAGAATTTTCAACAATACGGAAACAAATGCCACCACCAATAGTATATGAATAATATCGCCAGCACCATAGGCAAAAAAACCAATAGCCCAGCAAATAAGTAGAATTACCGCTATCATATATAATAGATTATCCATATACTATTTTTCCATCACTCCTTCACTATTAATAGCTTTATATAGTATGGAAATGGCAGCTATTACTAGTAATATATGAATAACCGGCACTACTCTATAGGCAATAAATCCTATGGCACAAAACGTGACCGGATTATCGACAATTGAATATAATAAAGTGTTCATCATTACATTTAGTTAAGGCAACAGTTAAAATCAATAATCCCATTCACCACATCGGGCAACCTATAAGAAGCCACTACAAAAATTTGTTTGTTTTCAATACAGTTTTTCTGAGAATCGGCCTCCTTGGTTTTAAATGAATTATATTTTAGATATATCAATACCAATGATGTGGGGAATAGAATTTTGAAATTTTCCATGCGAGTAACTATTATAAATTTTTAGAACATGATAGCCGGCTATTTGCGTCTTGTTTGCTGCTGTAACTTTCGTATCCTTTTCTTGCCGCTTTCGGCTGTTATACTATTTTATTTTATCGCATACTTTTTGGCAAGTAATTGCATGATCGAGGTGTGTGCGAAGTGTGGGAAGTGTGGCCAAGGCCCATTCTTTAATATCAGCATCGACAGATTCGGTAGAAGCTTTTTCGAAAAGTGCGATTGCATCTTTGTGTCCACTAACCATCATATCACAATATTTTTTATCGAAATCGAGGCCTGTTTTTTTGCTCAAATCTTTATAAGTATTCTGTGCTTTTTCGGTAGCCGACGTTGGTATGGTTATCGATTTTTTCTTGGCAAGTCCCGCTAAGTCGCTCAAACATTTGCTATGTTCTTCTTCCATCATTTTTCCTAAATTTTTCACCTCTGTTACATTGCTGTTGTGTTCGGCCAATTCGGCCAATTGAATTTCTTCCAAATTTATTTCGGCAGCATTAACCAGAAACTGAGCATCGTCTTTGTTTTTGTCGAACTTTGCATCGTTATGTTCTTCGGCAACATCTTTCGCATCTTCTGGTTTGTTGTTTTTACATGATGAAACGCTCATAAATGTGGCAGTAATAAAAAGCTGCTTGCAGCAAAATTGTTTTAATGTGTGTTAATTTTTTCATTGTTTTTTTTATTAATTATATGTTAGAAATATTTGGGTTGACTTATCTTATATATGTTTTTAATTAAAGCGTAAATGGCATTCCGCTATTTTAGATAAAGGATGGTTGAGCAAAAGGGTATCTACTTCGTAGTTTAAATCGGAAAACATAAAACTGGGAAACGAAGACTTTCTTTTGGGCTTTCCGTTTTTTAAACTTGTTTTAGCAGGCTTTATTTCTTTAATATGGGTAAACATATTAGGTAATGGTTATAGGTGCAAATGTGATTGGTATTTAGTGCACAAAAGTTATATTATATAAATAATAAGTTATAATATTCACATATTTTAGGCTAACTGACTACGCCTATTCTGTATCAGTTCAATTTTCTTTTGGTGTTGTATATTGCGATCCCTTTTAATTAATTTCTCAACCGTGAGACGAGCCATCAAGTAGCTTACCGTTGATTCTGCCCCTTGGTTTAGGTTTACATTAAGTTCTTCCAGCCCATCATAACATCCACCCGTGCAAGGATTATATATAATTTGTCGCAAGTGATTTTTACCCAAAAACCAATTGAAAGATATTTCCATTTTATCTATATAATCTTCGTTGCGGAACACCTCATAAAAGGTATTAAGTGCTAAAATAGTATATGCCACATCTATGGGCTGTTCACCGCCATTTGCTATTGCTCTGGAGGCTTCGCCGTGGTGCAGCCATCCTTTATTAGAGATTACTTTTATTCTTTCGCCGGTAAATGTTCTCGCCAATAAAAAATCGAATGATGCTTTTGCAATTTCTTTATACACGGTATCACCAGTTACCATCCATGCACATAATAATGCTTCTGGTAAAATACTATTAGCATAGGTAAGATAACTTTCGTACCATTGCCACCCTTCGTCGCACTCGTGTTTATACATTTGTACCAACCTGTTTGCAAGGTGTGTAATTACTGAGACATTATCTATAGAATTATGTTTTGTATTTCTATAATACAATCCTTTGATGATAAAAGCCATGGCACGGGTAGAATGTATTTTATGGATATTGAGTATGGCATGTTGCATAGTGGTTTCTGCTGATGCTACCAATTCGTGAGGCAATGTATCGCCGATAGAAATTAAATACCCCAAGGCCCAGATTGCTCTGCCATTGGCATCGGCCAAATTTGTTTCATAATTTTGTTGCGTGAATACTTTTTCTTCGTTCACATAATTTAAAAAATAACTCTCGGGTTCCAAACAGTATTTAATGAAATTAAAATATATCTTTATATATTCGATATCCGCCATATCGCCCGTAAGTTCAAAGTGCTGGCACATAGCAATCATTGCACGTGCATTGTCATCTAATGTATAACCGGATGAAATGTCGGGCTGATTAATTTTGGAGAATTGGATCATTCCAAAATCGGTGGTTAGTTTTTTTATATGGTCGAGGTTAATTGCGGGTATATTATAGTGCAATGAAATTTGTCCGTTCCCCATTTTTTCAAATAACGTGGCATGTGCAATTGCGGCATTCTCCCATACTGTTGATGCCATATAATGTAAACCATTCGAGCTTATCTTTTTTCTAAGTTCCTCATTTTTCAATAATTCTATTTGCATTTTTGCCACACTGGGATTAGTGGAACAGCCATGCATGCATACCAACAAATAACCAAGTGTTGATAGTTTCCAATCGTATACAATACCAAACGACGAACATTTATAAATACTCTTAAAATGTTTTTCTAAAGGATATCCTGCAAACAAACAAACCTCCATAGCATGTTGCACAGCCTCATGAAACTCATTAATATCCTTAAACCTCATCTCGTGGGCAGCCTCCGATGCATAGCATACCAAATCCATTTCATTTACCTGCTTAGTAAAATCTTCAATATTTGTGGGCGGGTAACTTAAAGCGGGTATCAGTTGCATATATTTACAAAAGTGAAGTCGCAAACTTGTATATTTGTTATATTAATATTTGCATTTGTTATATTATTCCCACATTTTATCTCAACATAGACCCTTTTTCCTCCCTTAAACCGAAGGCTGGCAAATGTGAACTTTGTAACGTATTCATGAAATGATATAACAAAAGCCCCGCGGGCATAAGATAACTTTGTTATAATATATTTACATTAAAAATATAGGAAAACATTTCTTAAACAAAAAAAACAAACATCATGAATAATCTACTTTATATATTGGCTGTTATTTTGGTTATTTTTTGGGCAATCGGATTTTTTGCATACAGTGCTGGCGGGATTATACATATCCTACTCATTATTGCCATCGTATCCGTACTGCTCCGATTTATCCAGGGCGACGACCGCGTAATTGACAAATAATGGGTCACGCTTTTTATGCTTTTCTAGACTTGCTTTTTAAGTTACTTAACAAAGTATCTACTGCATATCCAATAAAAATACCAACGGTATAACACAAAATATCGCTGTAGGCAAAATCGTACCCGAGTATGAGTCCGCCTATTGTTGTTTTGCGAATGTGGTTGATCCATGGTGCTTTGTACAATTCAGAAAACTCGATGGCAACAGAAAATATCCATGCTACTACTGTAGAAATGTATATAGGCTTGTGATATAACAAAACTCTAAATCCCCAATAAATCATCATCGCCCAAATAGCATCGCCTGAATATTCTTGCAAAAAATCTGGAAGATAGTTGCCGAATTTTCTGGAAGCTAATCCTATTAGGAGTGTAATAATGGCGATGAGTATGTAATGTATTCGTTTCATATTTAGTACAAATTAAGTAAATTAAATCTAACAATTATTCCAATTCTAATTTTGGGAATATGAACAATCTAACTACTTTTGTCATTACACTAAATGATAAACGAATGGATTGGAATAAGAAATGTATAAACGAATGGAGAAAACTTGGGTTTTATTACGACTGGGATGACCGCATCTCTGTTAACCAATTGAGATTTTTTGGCAGTAAAAACGGACTTCACAAATTAGTTGAATGGCTTGATAGTTATACAAACGATGAAGATTTGTATGGAATATCTGAACATGACCACATGGGCCCATATATGTTGAAAATTATGACCTGGGATAAACCAACTATAACTAATGAATATATAGCAGGAACAACTCAAGATTTAAAAAATTTAAAAAATATAATTGCTAATAAATTAAATAAATATTCGATTGGTCAGACATTTAATGTTGATAAAGAATACGGAACTGATAATACTATTACTTTAAAGTTTTTTATTATGGCAGATGATTTTGACCCCGCTTCCATGGATGAATCCTTAATTATATCATAACAATTTCTTCAAAGTAACCCTATCCACTTTCCCATTTTCGGTTCTTGGCAATCCATTTATATATAATACTTCTTTGGGTCTTTCATAAGGCGACAATTCATCAAAATTCAAATCTATTTTTTCGATCGACTCAATTATTAAAACTACCCGCTGCCCAAGTGTATCATCGGGTTTCTCCGAAATGATATAGGTTTTATCTCCCATTTGTGAGCGTAGTTTTCGTTCCACAATTTCTGAATGTATTTTAATCCCACCACTGTTAATCACAAAATCGGTACGACCAATAAATTTAATTTGATTTTTATTTTTTATTTCTATTATATCATTTGTTTGTAGCCAAATATTATCAGTAATATCTCCTTTTATTCGCAAGCACGATTGGTCATTTGTTTCAATTTCTATTCCTTCAAAAGCTGTATAATACTCTTCGGTAACACCTTGGCTTAACTTACGCAAAGCTATATTGGAACAGGTTTCCGTCATACCATAAGTTTGGTAAATCTTGTTGGGGAAGGTATATAATGTTTCTTCTAAAAGTTTGTTAATTGGAGAGCCTCCTAGTAAAATAGAATTTATATTTACGATGTACGATTTACGATGTACGATTATTTTCTCGATTTGTAGAGGAACAAATGATGCGTGGTCAATTTTATAATTCTCTTCTAAAAATGTTATAATACTTTCTACTTGTGGCGGGCATATATATATATTCATTCCCAACTTCAAAGCACGGAATAAAACCATGGCACCCCCTATGTGGTGTGGACTGAGACAGAGCAAGCAATTTTGATTGGGAATATATTCTATAGCTGAAGCGGTGTGATTTATTGAAGCAATGATTTGCTGTCGCGTTACTATAATACTTTTTGCATTTCCTGTTGATCCCGATGTCTTGAATTCGAAAAATTCTTCACCATCTACCCAGCGTTTGGCAAGTGCTAATATATATTCATTTGTTGTGAGCAGCTCTTCATGATAATCATCTTGCGATATCATCTCCGTTATCTCATCAAAATACACTTTCTGATGACTCGGATAAAAATATATAAAATTCTTTTCGGTCACTTAATATTATACACCGCCCTTTTTAATTTGAGTAACCAATATATATACAAAGGCCAAAAACAACACCCCATGCGAAACAGGCACCGGCGATAACATACTGCCCTGCACCGCAGCCAAGCCCGAAGTGAGCAATAAGCCCCCATGAAAAATGGTAAGTGTGAAAATAGCCGTAAGCACCGAAGCACGATTCTGGAGAAAACGAACCGATATCAAACTTAAGAAGCCCATTGCCGCCAGCGAAAAGCCCAGCATTCGACACAAAGGCAATATAGCACTGGCTATTTGTTTGGCATTGCTCATATCCTCGTCGGGCTTAGAACCATTGACCACAAAGGGAAAAATGACAAACACAAGCGACATTAGGAAACAGTAAATAGTATTGGTATTGAGTATAAATTTCATGGATTGAAAATAAATTTTTTACGGGGGGCAAACTTAACGAAATTTGTGCCCTTATTTACAATGATACCTTTATGACTGAACGAAAAATGAGAGTACGATTTGCCCCAAGTCCCACAGGACCCTTACATATTGGCGGGGTTCGCACGGCATTATATAATTATTTAATGGCCAAAAAAAGTGGTGGCGATTTTATTCTGCGTATCGAAGACACAGACCAAAACCGCTTTGTGCCCGGTGCCGAACAATATATTATCGATTCGCTTAAATGGGCGGGTATCGAGCCGAATGAAGGTGTTGGATTTGGCGATGGCCCACATGCACCCTACCGCCAAAGCGAACGCAAAGCCATGTACCGCCAATATGCCGAGCAACTGATTGAAAACGGCAATGCCTATTATGCTTTTGATACTACCGAAGATTTGGAAGCCATGCGTGAACGATTGAAGAGCAGCAATATTGAAGCGAAGTATGATGCTATTACCAGAAGCACCATGGTTAACTCCATCACCCTGCCCGAAGATGAAGTGAAACGCAGACTGGATGCAGGCGATCCTTATGTAATACGTTTCAAACTTGCACGCAAAGACGAAGTGAAATTTCATGATGAAATAAGAGGCTGGGTGGTATTTAATACAGCCCAAATGGATGATAAAGTATTATTAAAACATGATGGTATGCCCACCTATCATTTGGCCAATGTGGTTGATGATTATTTGATGCAGATTACCCACGTGGTACGTGGCGAAGAGTGGCTACCCTCAGCACCTTTGCATGTATTATTATATAAATATTTGGGCTGGGAAGAAGCGATGCCCAAGTTCGCCCACTTACCATTATTATTAAAACCCGAAGGTGCCGGCAAACTGAGCAAACGCGATGGCGACCGACTCGGTTTCCCTGTGTTCCCCTTACAGTGGCAAGATCCAGAAACAAAAGAAATATCGAGCGGATATAAAGAGAGTGGTTATTATAAAGAAGCAGTAATTAATATGCTGGCTCTATTAGGTTGGCACCCCAGTAGCAACCAGGAAATATTTAGTTTGGATGAATTGGTGGATGCTTTTACCGTAGATAAAATTGCAAAGAGCGGAGCTAAATTCGATTTGCAAAAAGCCAAATGGTTCAACCAACATTATCTGCGTTTGCAAACCAATGAGCAACTTGCCGAAAGTGTAAAACCATTGCTTGCTGCAAAAGATATAATAGTAGAGGATGCCTTTTTAGCCACCGTTTGCGGACTTGCCAAAGAGAAGGTAAATTTTGTAAACGAGATTCCCAATTACTGTAGTTACCTGTTTGCTGATCCACAAAACTATGATGAGGATGTTCGCAAAAAACGTTGGAAATCTTTTATGCCAGCCTTTTGCGAAAGTATGATAACAAAATTAAATACTTTGCCTAACTATACCCATACCGAAATTGAAGCAGCTTTTCATACTACATTAACCGACATGAACTTGCAAAGCAAAGATGTACTGCAAGCATTCCGCTGGGCATTGAGCGGCGTGGGTGGCGGCCCTCCTATTTTTGAAATGGCTGAACTTTTGGGAAAGGAAAATGTTATAAAGAGATTGGAAAAAGCTATTACTTTTGAGGTGGTGGAAACTGTATAATATATTGGTTGGTGGGGACACCAACCACTGACAAGAATGTCAGTCTGAGTTTATCGAAGACGGCGTTTGGAAGCATACTTTAATTTGTCAATGCTTCGATAAACTCAGCATGACAAATATAATAACAGAACATGCCTCATCGCAATTATGATATAAAACTATAATATATAATACAACATGAAACTAGTAACCTACAGACATAACAACACCGAGCATCTCGGCATACTCGCCCACAACAATCGTGTATACCCAATAAGCGAAATCGACGAAAAAATTCCAGACGATATGGGAATACTTTTGTTGGAAGAAGACAGGGCCATGTTTCAAGTTCGTTATTATAATGATATGATACAACAAAATGCCGATGCGTATAAAAGTATAGCATTGAGCGAAGTTGTATTGCAAGCTCCTGTGCCTCGTCCTACTTCGTGCAGAGATGGTTATGCATTTCGCCAGCATGTGGCCGCAGCACGCAGAAACAGAGGTGTGCCCATGATAGAGGAGTTCGATTCGTATCCTATTTTTTATTTCACCAACCACAATGCCATACAAGGCCCGGGTGAAATATGGTGCATGCCCGATCATTTTCAAAAACTAGATTTTGAACTGGAGATAGCCGCCGTTATTGGCAAAAAAGGACGCAACATAAAAGCTGCCGATGCCGATAAATATATAGCAGGTTATACTATTATGAATGATATGAGTGCCCGCACATTACAAATGGAAGAAATGTTGTTGAACCTAGGTCCCGCCAAGGGCAAGGATTTTAGCACCGTAATAGGCCCTTGGTTTGTAACACCCGATGAGTTGGAACAATATATAGTTTCCCCCAATCCAAACCATACCGGACTTAGCCATAATCTTAATATGGTATGCCGTGTAAATGGCGTACAAGTATCGCAAGGAAACGTAAGCGATATGGACTGGACTTTTGCCGAGATTATAGAACGCTGTGCTTATGGAGTAGATATATGGCCTGGCGATGTAATAGGCAGCGGCACGGTGGGTACAGGCTGTTTCCTCGAATTGAATGGTACAGGTTTGCTGCATGATAAAGACTACAAAGTACAATGGCTGAAAGAAAATGATATAGTAGAAATGGAAATAACTGGGCTAGGAACTTTAACCAATACTATTAAAAAAGTTGATAGTGATTTTTCGATTTTGGCGTTGAAGAAGTGATTTAGTATTCGCCCGATTCCAGCTTGGATTTTCGATTAAATTAATTTTTGTATTTTGTTCCATTATTAGTTAACTTTGCGACATGGATACTAGCAGAGAAATCGTATTCTATAAGCACTACTTCGAAAATTTTTTTGAGCCACTTCCACGGAAGTTGAAGGACAAAATTGATGAAGTGCTTTTTATGATTACGATTATAGAACGTATCCCTACAAAATTTTTCAAAAGCATTGAAGATGTAAAAGGGTTGTTTGAAATACGCATAGAATACGAAAGTAATATATACAGAATTTTCTGTTGCTTCGACAAAGGAAATTTAGTAATTCTATTCAATGGATTTCAAAAGAAAACACAAAAAATCACCTAGCAAAGAATTGGAAAAGGCAGAAAAAATAATGCAAGAATACTTCAACGAACAAAAAAGAAATGACCATGAGCACTAAAAATAAAAACCTCAAATCTTATAGCCAGCATCTTGACGAAAGGTATGGAAAAATTGGAACAAAACAACGTACCGATTTTGAAATAAAAGCGAAATCATTTGCCATTGGCGAATTGATTAAAGAAGAACGCAAACAAGCCCATCTAACTCAAGAGCAGTTGGCAGAAAAAATAGGTGCGAAAAAAAGTTTTATATCAAGGATTGAAAACGGACATAGCGACATCCAACTTTCAACACTATATAAACTGATTGAGTTTGGACTTGGGCGAAAAATTAATTTGACGATACAATAGGGTTTATAACGCCAGTATGACTATTACTGCACTCGCTACGCAGACGCAAAAAAAGTGCAAACGAATCGCAGATTCGCCCGATAAGATGGAAATGGAAATAACTGGATTGGGAACTTTAACAAATACTATTAAAAAAGTTGATTCTGATTTTTCGATTTTGGCGTTGAAGAAGTAATTTAAAATATTATAATATACATTTGCATTTAGGTATATACTTAAATGCAACTTTTTAATCGCCATTTCCGAAAAAATATTCGCCTAAAAGGATATGATTATTCTCAGGCTGGAATGTATTTTATTACTATCTGTGTGCATAACATGAAATGCATATATGGAAGTATTGCAGATGAGGAAATAATACTAAACACATACGGCAACATTGCCTATAATGAATGGCTGAAACTACCAGAACGATTCACCAACATGGAATTGGACGTATTTCAAATAATGCCCAACCACATGCACGGAATCATCGCCCTAAAAAACGTACCTGCATCCCTCGCGGATGCAAATAGCAATGCCGATGCAAATAGCAATGCGGATGCAAATGCCGATGCGGCCAACACACAGGCAGGGGCAAGCCCTGACCCTACCAACGCACCCAAAACCATCGGCGACATTGTGGGGGCATACAAATCATTGGTGGCAAACGAATGCTTGAAAATATTCATACAAACGAAAATTGACGAAGGATTTTCTCCTGACAAAATTCCTAAAATGGGGAAAATATGGCAATCAAATTTCTATGAACATATCATACGTGATGAATTAGCATATCTTCGCATTTCGGAATATATAATTAACAATCCTAAAAAATGGAAGGGTGATAAATTTTATGAAAGATAATATATTTAAAAGAACATTCTTGGCTTTTATATTTTCGATTTTCTCATCTGTTACCTTCGCACAACAACAAAACGAAGGTTTAGTAAATTCTACTTTTACTTTACACGATACCATTTTTATAGCACGACATTTAACGGGTAACTGCCCTTACCAAAGATTCATACTTGATTCGGTTCAAGCGAAACATTATAGAAGTTACTCTCCTAATTATTTTCCTCGTTTGAAAAATTTGAATATTGATTCGACGATGAATGATTACTCTTATCCAAAAGAGTTCATTCGACAAATAGAAGAATCGAATATTGCTTGCAAAGGCTCTATCGATATTGCTGACTTCCCTAAAGAGTGGCAAGATTTATCAATATTCAAAGATAAAATTTATATATGCAATAATCAAGAAGTATCAACTGGTTTAAAATATCAAAAAGGATATTTTTTTGAAGATGTTGGATGGATGATTGGTGTAATGCCTATAAAAATTTTATCCCTCAGAAAACTGAACCGTTTTCAACACGAATTGGTAACAGTTTCTACTTTCTATGATAGTGTAATGTATTATAATACCGAAGTAATTACTCTCATTGATACAGTAAAGAAAATATATGCTTGGGGAAACAAAAGTATTCGTACTCCATTGAATAACATTGATATGTTCGCTGAAATAATTACTGAAACGGACTGCAAACTATTCCCTATACATTTTAAAGAAACTGATTATATACAACAACGCATATATGAAATAGAGGAGATATTAAGAGAGGAAAGAGAACGTAAACAATAATACTACAAACTATTATTCAACAAATCCTACTCCACCCTATCGGACGAACCTATCGGGCGAATCTGTGATTCGTTCGGAATAGGTCGACGTTTGCAACGCCAGTATTATTAGCACACTAGCGTCGTAGAGGCAAAAAAAGTGCAAACGAATATTGGAATAATTCTAATGTATATTCTTCTTATAATATTATACATCCTTGGGATGTATGGTGATAATATTTCAAATTTAATATCGTTAAATCTTTATACTCAATGGTGACAATTTACATTATTAGAATTTAGATATTAGTGATTAGAATTTCACAAACTATTATTCAACAACCCCAACTCCACCACCTTCCCATATAACGGATGTTTCACTGCTTTCTCCTGCACCAACCAAAGGTGTTTCATATTATGGGTATCGCCACCTACAAAGCTTACCATTTGATTTTGGATAAGGTGCTCGGCTACTTTTTTGGCTTGGGGATTATAGTAACCTATAATAGATAATAGGTTCATCTGGAATAGGATGCCGGTTCCAACAATTTGCTCATAGGAATCGGTACCAGGGATAAAATATTGGTAACGCTCTGGGTGGGCTAGCACGGGAGTATATCCTGAGGTTTTGAGTTCGAAGATTGCTGAGAGTAGGTTCATGGGCATATCCAAAAAACCAGTTTCAATCAATACATATTTTTCTTTGCCAAAACTTAGGATATTCTTTTTTAAAACCTTGTCAATAAAATTATCATCTACATAATACTCGGCTGCTGCTTCCAATTTAATGGTGAGTCCAGCTTTTTGCATTTCCTCACGTACCATTTCCAATTTGGCATTAATAATCTCGGGCGAGTTTTTATAAAAGTCGCTCATTACATGGGGGGTGGTAATGGCTTTGGTATAGCCTTTACTTTCTAAAATTTTTAATATCTCAATGGATTCGCCAATCTCTTTGCAGCCATCATCGATACCCGGCAGGTAGTGACTGTGCAAATCAACTTTAATTGGATTTATAAAATCGGCTGGCAGTTCTTTTTCTTTTCTGCGAAATATATTGGATAAAAAACTCATGGGTTTGGGGTTGCAAATTACAAGGTTAATTGGGTTATAGGTACGTAAAAGTTTGCTTGGGTGTTTGTTACTTTTTACGCAACACTAATTAAATACAATATAAACGTGTGTTTCATATATCAGAACTATCCAAAGACGTGGTTGTTTTATCCTATTTTTAGTACTATTTTTGCCTTATGAAAAAACCTTTAATCGCTATTCCATTTATCATATTTCTGAATCTGATTATGCTAGCCACTGCAACTGCTGCTGTATACCCTACCCTGCCAAAGATATATATACTAACACCTTACAATCCACCTACGGGCGGGCAATTATACCAGGTAAGCACGAGTGCTGCATTTCAGACTGCACTAAACTCAGCTAACCTTGGTGATATAATAGAATTGCAGGCCGGAACAACTTTTAAAGGGCCATTTACGCTTCCCAATAAAACCACAGGCAGCGGTTGGATATATATCAGATCTTCGGCCTATTCAAGTTTACCTGCACCTTGCAAGCGAGTAAGTATTGCTGATGCGGTAAATATGCCCAAACTAGAAGTAGCAGCAGGGGCGAGCGGAACCATAAACACCGTTGCCAACTCGCATCACTACCGTTTTGTAGGAATAGAATTTAGACCCGTTGCAGGGAATTATGTATATAATATTATAAATATAGGAAGCGGGGAGAAAACGGCAGCCACACAGCCCAACAACCTCGTGTTCGACCGTTGTTATATACATGGCGATTCGGCTAAAGGCAGTCGCAGGGGCATATTGGCGAATGGGGCTTATATATCAGTAATTGACTGCTATATTTCTGATTGTAAAGAAGACGGAGCCGATAGCCAAGCACTGGCATGCTATAGCAGTACTGGCCCCATTAAAATAGTTAATAATTACCTAGAGGGTGCTGGAGAAAATGTAATTTTTGGCGGGTCCGATCCTTCCATCCCCAATGCTGTGGCATCGGATATTGAAATTCGGTGTAACCTGTTTTTTAAACCGCTGAAATGGATGACCGAATTATGGGACATAAAAAATCTCCTCGAATTTAAAAATGCACAGCGGGTATTGGTTGAGGGTAACCGCTTCGAAAACTGCTGGCCCAATGCCCAATCTGGCTTCGCCCTGCTGCTTACACCACGCAACCAAAACAATACAGCACCTTGGTCTGTGGTTCAGGATGTGTGCATACGGTTTAATACTTTTGTAAATGTGGCTCAAGGAATGGTGATGTCAGGCTACGATGCACCGAACACCAGCCAAAGGACCTCACGTATATTGATACAAAACAACCTGCTGAATGTAACAAACCTGGGTACTGGCGGCGATGGCCGAATGTTTATGGTATTAAACGGGCCTACGGATGTAACCTTCGACCACAATACAGGCTTTACCACTAATGCCTATATGGTTTCTGATGGCTCACCTAAAACCGATTATTTTGTGTTTCAGAATAATTTAGTATCTCATGCCTATTATGGATTTATTGGCAGCGGAACAGGCACTGCAAATACAACACTGGCCACGTGGTTTAATAATAACTGGACGGTAATAAATAATGCAGATATAGGAGGTTCGGCAAATGGTTACCCTACTGGTAATTTTTTTCCTGCAAATAATGCTGCGGTAGGATTCGTGAATTTTGCCACTGGCGATTATCGTTTAGCTTCCTCGAGTAACTATAAGAATGCGGGCACGGATGGCAAAGACCTTGGTGCTGATATTGATTCAATAACCATAGCCAGTACCTATAATTGCAATACATCCATGGGTATTGAACCTATATATGCCGAGAAAGAATTACGTCTATTTTTATCGCCTGTGCCTTCTGGTTCATTCCTAAATATTCAAACCAATATGCCGATAGATAACTTTACAAAAATCTGTATTATAGATGTTTTTGGCAAAGTAGTTTGCCTGCAGGGGATGATTTCAGGCAACGAAACTATTAATACAAACAATTTTGCTGACGGAATCTATTTTTTAACAGTTCAAAGTAAAAACAAATCGGTTGTTCAGAAATTCATCGTACAGCGATAAACAAAAAACGCCACCCAAAATGAGTAGCGTTTTAAATTATCTTTTATAAAATTATTACTTAGCAGGAGCAACTGCAGCTTCTTGTTTGGTAGAACGTGTTACCGTTACACTCACAATAGCATTGGCTGGAGCATCAAGAATGGTGATGCCTGGCAAATTGATATCTTGTACTTTTATAGATTTTCCCAATTCAAGTGCGTCAATTTTTACTTCTACAAAATCTGGGAAGTCTTTGATTAGGCCACGTAAAGTCATTTTACGGATTTTCTTCACCATTTTACCTCCTGCACGCACACCGGGCGAGTTACCTGTGATGTTCACTGGTATTTGCATGGTAACTGGTTTGTCATCGGAAACGGCTAGAAAATCCACATGGATAATGGTATCATTTACAGGGTGGTACTGCACCTCTTGAATAATGGCATTGTGCATATCTCCATCTACATCCAATTTGGCTTTATAGGTATTTGGGGTATATATAATGTCTTTAAAATCGGAAGCATACATGTAAAAATGTAGTGGCTCTTTCTGGTCGCCACCATATAATACACAAGGTACTTTACCTTCGATACGCAAATCTCTTGAACCGCGTTTGCCTGTGGTTTCTCTTTTGTTTCCGAATAATGCTACTGCTTTCATGTCTGTATAGTTAATTTATTTACCCTCAATAAAAAGGGCTGCAAAAGTAACACGATAATCTAAATATGGCAAATCATTTTTAAATATTTATCGCAACCCAATGCAAATGCTTAATTTTGCCGTGAGATGAAAATTACACAATACATCGAAAACGCTACAGACACGCTGTTTTCTATAGAGATATTGCCTCCCTTAAAAGGTAAAAGCATCGACAGCATTTACAACGGTATCGACCCTTTAATGGAATTTAAACCCGTTTTTGTGGATGTTACCTACCACCGTGAAGAGTATATTTATCGCAAACGCAATGACGGTGGCTTGGAAAAAATTTCGACCCGCAAACGTCCAGGAACCGTTGCCATTTGTGCCGCTATTATGAACCGATATAAGGTGGAAGCCGTGCCCCACATTATCTGCGGGGGGTTTAACAAAGAAGAAACCGAAAATGCTTTGATTGATTTACATTTTTTGGGAATTGAAAATGTATTGGCTCTGCGTGGCGACAGCATAAAAAATGAACCCCAGTTTAACCCCGAACCAGATGGCAACAAAAATGCACTGGAGCTTATTCAGCAGGTAATCAATATGAACAACGGCATATATTTAGACCAAGAACTCACCAATCCGTTTCCTACCGATTTTTGCACCGGTGTAGCCTGCTATCCCGAGAAACATTTTGAAGCACCTAATATGACTTCAGACCTCAATTTCTTAAAACGAAAAGTAGATGCAGGGGCGAAATATGCCGTTACCCAAATGTTTTTCGACAACAGTAAATATTTTGAATTTGTAGCAAAGTGCAAAGAAATGGGAATCCATATTCCAATTATACCAGGGCTAAAACCTTTAACTACCAAGAAGCAACTGAGCATACTTCCCAAAATATTTGCCATTGATATACCCGAAGAATTATCGACCGCGGTGGAGAAAGCGGCTGACGATAAGGCCGTGAAACAAATTGGAATTGAATGGGCCATTCAACAATCGAAAGAATTGAAGCAAGCAAAAGTTCCCGTATTGCACTATTATACTATGGGCCAGAGCGAGGCTACAAAGGCTATTGCAAGTCAAGTTTTCTAGGATATTTTGGAGCAGTAATTGCAACCTTTGCCCTACAAAAAACGTAAACCCAACATGAAGAAAATTATTATTCTACTGCTAATCATAACCACGGTGAGGGCTCGTGCCTCTTTCTTATTTATACCGATGGACGAGAGCCAGAAAGACCACCTCAAATCGTACGGTATCACGTATTGGGTGCTCACCAAAGGTGTGGAAGCGGAATGGCTGCTCAATTACAAAGGTGGTAGTTTTATGTTTGCCTATACCGAAAGTTTTGAAAAAGAATGCAAAATACGTGGCATCACCTACCAAAAAATTAGTGATGCCCAATCGAAAGGCATACGCGAAGAGATAGCACAGCCCGACCAAAATATGGAAGTGGTGAAACTATATAAAGCACCAAAAGTTGCCGTATACTCTCCCAAAACCAAACAACCTTGGGACGATGCCGTAACACTCGTACTCACCTATGCCGAAATACCATACGACATATTATATGACGAAGAGATACTACAAGACAAACTGGTAAAATACGACTGGCTACATCTACATCACGAAGACTTTACAGGACAATACGGACGATTCTGGTCACAATACAAAAATGCCTCTTGGTATCAGGAACAACAAAAAACATTAGAAGAAAGCGCACAAAAGCTTGGTTACCCAAAAGTATCACAAATGAAACTAGCTGTCGCAAAAAAAATTCGCGACTTCACAGCTGGAGGAGGCTTTCTCTTCGCAATGTGCTCCGCACCCGACAGCTACGATATTGCCTTAGCAGC
>JANYDJ010000039.1 GCA_025363675.1 Flavobacteriaceae bacterium
TTTGATTTAATTATAGCTAATCCGCCTTACATACGACAAGAGGAATTAGGTTTATTGAAAAATTATTTAAAAGAAAACTATTCTGTTTTTATTTCAGGCGGTGATATATTTTCATACTTCTATGAGTTAAGCTGTAATGTTCTTAAAAAGAATGGAAAGTTTGCATTTATCAATAATACTTTTGACAAAACAACGGCAGGTAAAGTTTTAAGAGATTTTGCAACAAACAATCTTTCTTTTAAAAGATATATTGACTTTACAAGCGTTGAAGTATTTGAAGAAGCAACAACTTACCCAATAATTTTAATTGCAGAAAAGCAGAACACGAAACCCAAATTTAAATATTTCAAATTTTCAAAAGATAATTTTCAAAACAAATCTTTATTGTATTCGGAAGAAAATTATTCCGATGTATCACAAGCATCATTAAACAGTGCTGCGTGGAATTTTCTTGATGAAGTTGGTTCTTCTTTAAACAATAAAATTTCTCAACATAAATCTTTATTTGAAATTTATGGCAAATGCTACTATGGAGTTAAAACCGCATTGAATGAAGCATTCGTAACCAATAAAGATTTAGGAGAATACAAAGAATTAAAAGTTGTCTATGATGGCAAGGATTTAAAAAAATGGGCCGCACCAACACCTACCAAGAAAATGATAGTTTTTGAAAGTAAATCAACCAAGAAGCAGTTTGGAGATTTAGATGAAGAAGAAGCATTAAATAAAATGCAAAAAAACTATTCGGAAATCATCAATCACTTAATTGGTTTTGAAGAAGCAGCAAAGAAAAGATTTGATAAAGGCGATTATTGGTGGGAGTTAAGAAATTGTGCCTACTACGATTTATTTGTAAAGCCAAAAATTGTTTTTCCAAATCTTCAAAACACTAACAAGTTTGCATTTGATACTACAGGCGTTTACTTAAATGCACCTGCCGTTTTTCTGCCAACTGAAGATAAATATTTACTTGCAATATTGAACTCTAAAGTAGTTTGGCATTTTCTTAAAAGTATTTGTGTTGTTAGAAGTGGTGGTTTTATTGAAGTCAAACCTCAATATTTTGAGCAAATTCCAGTTCCTAATATTTCAGAAAAAGATAAGAAACCATTTATTCAATTGGTTGACAAAATCATCACCCAAAAACAAAAAGGCGAAGACACCCAAGCCAATGAAAAGCTAATTGATAAAAAGGTTTACGAACTTTATAATATTACAACAGACGAACAAAAATTAATTGAAGGGAAATGAAATTAGACAACAACCCCTTATATAATTCGGTAAAGGAAATTTGGTTGGCTGCAAGGCAAAAAGTTTACCGAATAGCTAACTCTACACTACTTGAAACCTACTGGCAAATAGGAAAACTAATAGTTGAAGATGAGCAAGAAGGCAATGCAAAAGCCAAGTATGGTAAAGCTACACTTAAACATCTATCAGAAGCACTTACAGCAGAGTTTGGCAAAGGGTATGATTATACAAATCTTACTAATATGCGAAATTTCTATATAGCCTTTCCAATTCTTGACGCAGTGCGTCAAGAATTGAGTTGGACACATTATTGAACTAGACAATGAATAACATCCCACAAAACATACAAAATATCAAATCGCAAATAGGAGAAAACTGCACCTTAGTGGCAGTAAGCAAAACCTATCCTGCCGAAACTATTATACAAGCCTACAATGCGGGACAACGTGTGTTTGGCGAGAATCGTGTACAGGAATTATTATCGAAAAAAGATTTATTACCCAATGATATACAATGGCATATAATCGGACATTTACAGAGCAATAAAATAAAATATATTATAGATTTTGTATCACTCATTCATTCTGTAGATAGCGAAAAACTATTACAAGCTATCGATAAAGAAGCCAGCAAAATAAACAGAATAGTTCCCTGCCTACTGCAAATGTATATAGCCGACGAAGAAACCAAATTTGGGTTGGATGAAACCGAACTCTATCATATATTAGAAAATCTAAACCAATACAAACATATACAAATAGCTGGCCTTATGGGCATGGCAACCAACACAACCGACCAAGAAAAAATAAAATCGGAGTTTACTTATTTAAACGATTTATATAACAAAGTAAAATCAAAATATTTTTACAGCAATACTGAATTCCAACACCTCTCCATGGGCATGAGCAGCGACTATAAACTTGCGGTTGCCTGTGGAAGTAATATGATACGGGTGGGGAGTTTGATATTTAAATAGGAGAAAGGAGTAAGGATAAGGCCCATTCGGCGTCAGCTCCTTATTCCTTACCCCTTACTCCTTAACCCTATTTACAACCTATGTGTTCTATGTGGTTTTATTTCCCTAATTTCGCATACAAATTATATATAACATGACCCTATTCGAAAAACACCAAGCACTTATAGAGCAAGCCATTGAAGCTGGCAAAACCCGTAACTTCTGGACTCCCTATCCTGAAAATCCCAAAGCCTATGGCGAGGGAATGGACGAAGCAGGTAAAACAGCTTTCTCTGCTCAAATGACCCACGATTTTAAAGAGTTATTGCAAGAAGGCAATGCTTGGGTAGGCGAAGAATTTTCTCCTTATCTGCAATTGGGCATTGGTGTAAAATATCCGCAAAGCGATAACGAAACTATTATAGCACGTGCCAATAAAGCCCAACAACAATGGGGCAAAACTGATATTAAAACCCGTGCAGGTTTATTGGTAGAAAGTTTGGAACGTGTGAAAGGTCGTTTTTTCGAAATTGCTTATGCCACCATGCACACTACTGGGCAAGCATATATGATGAGTTTCCAAGCATCGGGTCCACATGCCAATGATAGGGCTTTGGAAGCAATTGCTATCGGCTACCAACAACTAACCAGTATAACACCCAATGCTACTTGGACAAAACCCATGGGCAAATTCGATCTTACTTTACAAAAGAATTTTAAAGCTATGCCAAAAGGTATTAGCTTGGTAATTGGTTGCAGCACTTTCCCAATTTGGAACACAGTTCCCGGATTGTATGCCGATTTAATTTGTGGCAATGTATGTATTGTAAAACCACATCCAAAAGCTATACTTCCTATTGCTATTGTAGTTGCCGAAATACAAAAACTATTTAAAGAAAATGGTATCGATCCTATGGTAGTTCAACTTGCTGTGGATACTGTCGATAATCAAATTACCAAACAATTGGCTGAGCATAGAGATGTGAAACTAATTGATTTTACTGGCAGTTCAGCGTTTGGCGATTATATAGAATCTATCCCGCACAAAACAGCATTTACTGAAAAAGCCGGTGTAAACTGTGTAATACTCGACTCAGTAAAAGATATAAAAGCAGTGGCTGGAAATATTGCTTTTTCTGCAAGTTTATATAGTGGACAAATGTGTACCGCACCGCAAAATATATATATTCCTGAAACTGGAATTAATACTACCGAAGGACATTTAAGTTATGATGATGCCAAGAATGCCCTTGTACAAGCCATTACCGATTTGGCTGAAAATCCCAAAATGGGCCCACATATATTAGGTGCTATACAAAGCGAGGCAACTTTGCAACGTTTGCAAAATGCAGGCAGTTTGGGTGGCAATTTATTATTGGCTGGCAAAGGTGTAGTAAATCCAGAATTCGAACATGCACGCGTATTCTCGCCCGCAGTAATTGAACTTACCAGTGCCGATGAAAATATATATAAAAAAGAATGTTTCGGCCCTATTGTATTTATTATAAAAACTAAAGATACAGAGGAGTCATTAAGTATAACGAAAAAACTAAGTGCGGAAATTGGAGCCATTACTTGCCTTGCATTTAGTACCAATACCGATACCATGCAACATATAGAAGACAGCATGAACCAAGTATATACTCCTGTATCATTTAACCTGGGCGGAGCAGCCTTTGTAAACTCCCACGCCGCCTTCTCCGATTTCCACGTAACAGGTGGCAACCCCGCAGGCAATGCCAGTTTCACCAATAGTGAATATATAAGTAAAAGGTTTGTGTGGGTAGGAAATAGGATGATGGAATAGTATATTTAATGATTGAATGACTTTTGATTGAATGATTTTATAGAATGCCTTTGGTTGGTGTTTTCACCGACCAAAATCGTTGTCCAATCACTTCTGCAAAACATAATAAGATTTTCTATTATATTTTTTATATTCATTCAAACTGAACATTTTCCTATTCTTATAAATTAATACATCGTTAAAGGGTTGCTTTTTATCAAAGTAATATTTAGGTTTAATTTCGAAATCAATTATATTGCATTTCATAACTTCTGCTTTCAATGTGTCAATTTTTAATACTATCTTTAAACTATCCGTATTTTTATGTACAAGAAATGTATAAGATTTTGCCCATTCATTGGATCTAAGTGAATCTATATGGCATAACAAACTATCTCCTAATTCTATATCTACTGATTGGTCACTATCTGTATTGTTCTGCAATGAAATAAACAATGTATCAATAATTTCATTTTTATCTTTTATAGAATAATATCTTCTTATTTCAATTTCATTATTAGTTAACTCTTTTTGGCTTAATAATGAATGAAATATTAAAGTATCTTTTCTAAGTTCATATTTGCCAAAATCACTAGTAGTGCCTGTGCAAGTGTGATAATAATATTCATAATTAAAACTATCTTTAATTGTTAAAGTTGCTCCACTATATGTATAAGAAAATGAATATTCTCCTTTAACAATATCCTGCCCATATCCACTAGCTGATACTATCAAGAAGAAAATGATAATTAATATCTTATTCATTTTAGATGTTACTTTAGGTTTATGATATAATCAAATATTATCAATTTTAGTTGCTTCACACTCCCAAAATAAATTTCATCTTCTCATTCATTCGTTCAGTGAGCATCTCCACCAAATCCTCATCCATAAACTCATACTCATCGGCAATATCTAATACTTCCACTTTGGGTAGTTCTATATTCTTATATAATTCTTTCAACTTCCCTTTGTGATTATATTCCATCACAAACACCATACTAGCCCACTTCAAATCACTCTCCGAAATCTTCCTATTGCTTTGCGGACTTAAGCCAACGGAACGAATACTAAATCTATCATCGTTTTTAAATATATGCTCAGCAGTTCTGCTACGTTTTTTGTTTCGTCCGCAGACTACTAATATATTTGGTCTTTCAATCATTTACATCTGTTTAGATTAGACAACTTCTGTTCTAGCTACCAATCAATTTGTCAAATCGGTATTGCCCTTTGTCTTTATACTTTATACTTACTACTTTATACCTGATACTTACTACCCAATACCTACTTCAACAACTCATCATACAAAATAGAAAAGTAAAAAACTGCCCCCACAGTAGGCCCACCAATCGATTGTACATAACGCAGGTTCGTTACATTACTTCCACCAAGTTTGATCAATGTATTATACTTTTTACTAAGTTGATAAGTAAATGCTAAATCCAATGTATAATAAGCTGGAATAGTTCCTGCCTTTCCAAATTCTAAATAATTATAACTTTGCACCCAGCGGTATATGGTTGAAAAACCAAAACTTTTATATATTTTTAAAGCCGTAATTCCTATATTGAATTTGTTTTTCGGTGTATTATATTGCGATATATAATCTTGTGCCAAATATGCTTTGGTCTCATTCATTCTATTAAAACTATAATTACCAAACAGTGTAATTTTCTTAGAATAATAATAGTTGGCAGATACCGATGCTCCATAAGTGCTCACAGGTATTAAGGAATTGCCTGACCTGCGATAAACAGCAGTTACCGAAGGAGTTCTTAATTCAGAGGGTGTAATATTATTTCTCTTTGAGTAAAAGGGTGACAGTCCAACATATTGTTGTGTGGCTATCAGGTTTTGGTATCGGTTAAAATATAAAGTAACATCCGTTTCAATTTTATTAAAGGTGAAACTTCGCCATCCAATTTCAAATGCCCTTATTTCTTCAGGTTTAATATCTTTAATAACGGGCTTAACTAATACTGTTGAATCGCCAGTTAATATATATTGATTTACCGAAGACTGTGTATACATGTTCACAAAGTCAACCCCATTGGGTCTCTTTTTTATTAAATTTATATCAACTGCCGACTGATAAAATCCACCAAAATTTAACGCACCCAATTGTCTGAAATCAGCATTCAATTGCTGTATATTAATATTATTAAACTGGTCATAAAGCGTGGGCATCCTATATCCTATTTGTGCTGATACACGAACGGTATGTTGTTTTTTCTTGCCCAGAATTATTACAGCAGAAGCACGAGGACTTATCCTTGCATCAAATCTTTGTAGTTTATCATACCTTGTTGATGCTTGTATTTTCAAACGTTTGTTATAAAAATCTTTCCCAATCTGCACAAAAGCACCCACCTCATTTGAATAAATTTTCTGTGCTCCTGTATCAATCAATAAAGTACCATTTGTTACCGGAGCATATAAGCGATAATTTGCACCTGCTAATAATGAGAATTTTTTAATCACATCTTTAAAATCATATATATATTCACTATAAAATATTTTTGAGCGGCTCACAAATTTACTGCCCTTTGCACTGTCAGCATGTGTGGTAATGTAATTAAGAACAGAATCATACGCATGGGTTCCTGGCTGAAGGCGGGCACCACCTTTCAACATATTTGTTACGTAGGGAACATGAACGGTTGTATCAAATTGTTGTGCCATTTTGGAATTATCTCCATCAGCAAATTTTCTCGCAGTGACATCGTCTCCAGCTTTTATAGAATCGTAACCTAATCCATAAATATTATTATAATTATTAAATTGGCCGGTGTATACCAACAGATATTGCTCAAACCAATTCCTATTGTCTTTTACACTATTATTAATCTGAATAGCGGTAGTACTAAAATCATAACTTGTCCCTGAATTTTCAAAGCTTCCATAAGTTCTAAAGGTATGATTATAATGCTTTACTTCTAGTTTATGCATCTGCATCACGAAATCTTTAATTTGACTTCTATTCTCTGTTTGAAAATTTGAAGTGCCTGCCCCCACTCTGGACAGCCATGAAATTTCTGTATGTTTGGTGGGTCTATAATACAGTCCTGCATCTGTTTTAAAACTATATATATTATAGTTAAACATATCTTCCTCTTTATACCCTGTACGGGCAACTTTAATAGGATTTTTAAGCCATGCAAAGTTAGTGGGACCTGTAAATTTATAATTAGAATCGAAAGTGCTATATATCTCGTCTCCTCCTTTATTCACCGCATCATATCCTGGATTACCCGGCCCTGGCTGATATCCATATCCAAGATTTTTTGTACTTACATTATTATAACTTGTCTTATAGTCTGCCGCGTCGCTATAGTCGGTAGCATGCCAATCGTTAGCACGCATATAACTAACTACAATTTTATAGGCTAATTTTTTACCAATCGTATTCGCATACCGTAAACTAAAATCATAGATAGGGCTTGCGGGTGCATCTACACGATCAATATGGTTTACGCCATTTTTATATTGAAAACTTAACCCTTTATACTGAAATGGATTTTTCGACGTAGTATTTGCCAAACCATTAAGTGCATTGGGACCATATAATGCAGAAGCTGCTCCTGCAATCATTTCTGTTTTTTCAATATCTAAATCTATCGGACCATTTAACTGCACTGCTGCGGTACTAAATCCCGGCATGGCTAGTTCCATATTATCGAACCGCTGTATAAAACGGCGATTATATGCTGAATTAAAACCTCGTGTATTATATACTTTATAATTAACACTGGTGGTAATTGCATCAACGCCAGCCATATTGGCCAGCCTATCATAAGTACTCATTGAGGGGCTGTACTGAATCTGTTTAGGATCCAGGGTTTCAATGGTTGCAGGGCTTTCAAATTTTCGCTCGTTTTTGCGTGAACTTGATACTACAATTTCCGTCATTACAGTATAAGATACTTTTAAAGTGAAATTAATATAAGAACTTTTTTCATCTACTGTAGCGGTATCGCTTTCAAATCCGGTATAGGTGCAAACTAATTTTACAGGTTTGTTCAGATTTAACTTGATGGAAAAAGTACCAAATTCATTGGTATACGCTACATTTTTGCTACCCAATTCTGTAATACAGGCCAAACCAATATATATATTATCTGCCGATGAGCGAACAGTTCCATATATAATACGAGCACTTATACTACCTTCTGCTTCTCCTAATGTATCAGGTGTTTCAGTATGTCTACGTGAATTGGAACGATAATCTTGTGCCTGTAATACCTGTATTGTGATAATACTTAACACTAATAGCAAAAATATTTTGTAAATTGTATATGTGGGGTTATGGTTTAACAAAGTATATAATACTTATTGCACAATAATTTTACGGGTAATAACCTCTTCTTTGCAACATGCTTTTATAATATATATTCCAGGTGGGAAATCGGAAGTAGGTATAGCTGCCATTTGCGTATTTTTAGAGGAGGAAGTGTATATACATTTTCCTTGTATATCAAGAAGCATGATTTGCACCTCATTTTTAATATGCCCCCAACATACATTCACTATATCATTTGCAGGATTTGGATATATATCAAGAGAAGGTTTTTCTTCAACTGTTATTCCTGTGTTCCCCCCTATCACTTCTACATCATCCACTATTAATTTACTTCCTAATTGGGTTGCTGAAGGCAAACTTGATGAAAACAAAATGGTGATGGTATCGGGTGTTCTAGCATCTAAATATGTGATATCAAATTTTCCCTGTGTATATATAGAGGTGGAGTCAGATATATAAGAATTGCAAATGCCTACTGTATCGCGTCTATTAGTAGAAGTATTCCATTTAGTAACCGTAAACCAAATTGCAGCACTGTCAACTCCAACAGGAGTATATTTATACCAGAACCTTAAAGTGGAAGGACGATAGGAATAAGGTACACCAATTAGTGGGCTGAAACCATAAAGTTTTCCCAGAAAAATAGACCCAGTATAATCAGGTATAAATTGCCCCAATGGCGGTTTGGTTACCACATGTATGGTGTTTAATTCACACGCATAGGTGCCTGTATGAGCATCAGTAGATTTATACATTGATTGGGAATTGCCCAGTAAAATCAATACGTTGGACGATACCCAGGAGTTTGCTTCGCTGCCACTCCAGTTTTCAAAACTGCTATTCGGAATTTGTGAAAAAGCATTACCAGTCACAAACAAAACTATGACCATAGATGCAAGATGTTTTTTCATGTGTTTTCAGAATTTAGACAACAAAGTAAAGTAACAGGGTGCAAACAAGCAAAACAAATTATCAGTTTTTGTTGATGATACTGCTTTCTGCTATTTCTGAAGTTTAATAACCTCTAGCAGTTTTCTTGTAAACTTATTTTGTAATATTTTAACCTGTTGAAACAATAACTTTTTTCAGGGTCTGTTGAATATTTCCAAGTTTTATATTACCTACGTAAATAGTAGCACCACTATCGCTAACTGTAATATGGTCGATTATTATAATTTAGAATAATGGAATGATTTTAAGATGCGAATTTAAAAAGGATAAAAGCAGCCTTTATAAGCACATTGCAATTCAGTTGCTCGTTACTACATTTGCCAAAGCTCATTAAAATACCAATTTTGAAATGATGAAAATACTATATAGTACCTTGTTGTTTTTGCTAATTACCAGCAACGCAACTGCACAAGGCAAATGGACAAAAAAACTGGACCTGCCTGACAGTGTAAGAATAGAGGCCTGCTCATTCTCTGCCAATGGGAAAGGCTATCTGGTAGCAGGGCGGCATGCCAATAATTATTTCAAAGATGTGTGGGAATTTGACCCCACCAATAATACTTGGACACAGAAGAATAATTTTGGAGGAGCAGCCCGAAGAGAGGCCGTGGCTTTTGCAATAAATGGAAAAGGCTATGTGGGAACAGGTCGCGATGCGGCGGGGGCTTTCAAAGATTTTTGGGAATATGATCCTACAACTGATACCTGGACAAAAAAAGCCGATTATCCTGGCGGTGTTAGGCGTGATGCAACAGGGTTTTCTATTGTTGCCAAAGGTTATATAGGAACCGGGCAAGACCCCAATGGTGGCGTAAACAAAACCGATTTTTGGGAATATGATCCTACCACTGACAAGTGGACACAGAAAACAAGTTTCGCAGGTGTGGCACGCAATGCAGCTATTGGCTTTTCAATTGGCAACAAAGGCTATATAGGTTTGGGTAGAAATTCTTCGGGTTCAGAATATGGTGACCTATGGGAATTTGACCCAGCTAATAATACCTGGACACAAAGAACTTCTTTTACTGCCGGTACCCGCGAAGAAGTGGTGAGTTTTACAATTGGGAACTTAGCATATATCGGCACGGGCTACTCAGCGGTAACACCCGCAGGCAACAAAACAGATTTCTGGACTTTCGACCCCAAAGCAAACAGCTGGACAAAAATGGACTCTTTAAACGGGGTGGCACGCCAAGAAGCAACTTCGTTTGAAATAGGCGGCAAAGGATACATCGCCACCGGATATGGTGCCGCATCTGCTCAAAAAGATTTGTGGGAGTATGACCCATCTACCACCAATATTGGCATTAACCAAGCTACCAATAACACTATTATATTATATCCTAACCCCGTAAACAAACAAATTACTATTGAGCTCGACAGACCACTAATTGTAGAAGAAATCTCTATACATATATATACTGCCGAAGGAAAAGAATGCCCTACTCCCGCTTACAAATATATATTAAAAGAAAACGGATTTATATATCTTGAAACGGATAATCTCAGTAATGGAATATATATATTAAATGTGCATATCCCGGATAAAGTTATGTCGATAAAGGTAGTGGTGGCAAAATAGCATCATGTAACCCAA
>JANYDJ010000263.1 GCA_025363675.1 Flavobacteriaceae bacterium
CGCTGCAAAAAGATTCTGAAATTAGTATATCTTCCAAAATAAAAGTAACGCCTATTATAGTTCCGCATCGTGATGAATATTCGGAAACAGTGGGATATATTATACAAGGTCCGAATAAAAAATTATTGTTTATTCCTGATATTGACAAATGGAGCAAATGGGAAAAAGATATTATAGCACTTATTCGAAATGTTGATTATGCTTTAATTGATGCTACCTTTTATGATGGTAATGAAATAAAAAGTAGAAACATTTCCGAAATCCCGCATCCCTTTGTAATTGAGAGCATGGAACAATTTAAAAATTTGCCAGCGACGGAAAAAGACAAAATATATTTTATACATTTCAACCATACCAACCCTTTGCTTAATGCAGAAAGTGAGGAAGCAAAAACAGTTACCAAAAATGGTTTTCATATAGCACAGTTGAATACTGTTATAACATTATAATACATGCCTGAAAACGAAAACAATACGGTACGATTAAATAAAGCTATTAGCGATACAGGCTTCTGCTCTAGGCGAGAAGCTGATAAAATTATTGAACAAGGCAGGGTTACTATTAATGATAGGAAAGGTGTTTTGGGCGACAGGGTTACCAAAGATGATATAATAAAAGTAGATAATAAGCAACTAAACGAACCGCAAAAAACTATATATATTGCTTTCAACAAACCCAAAGGAATTACTTGCACTACTGAAAGACATATAGAAAAAAATATTATAGATTATATAAACCACCCACAACGCATCTTCCCTATCGGCAGGCTGGACAAGGATTCGGAAGGATTGATATTTTTGACGAGTGATGGAAATATTGTAAATAAAATATTGCGTGCCGGTAATAATCATGAGAAAGAATATATAGTAACGGTGAACAAACCTATCACCAATGATTTTATAACAAAGATGGGAAACGGTATTCCTATATTAGATACTGTTACTTCAAAATGTGTAGTAAAACATGAAAGTAAATATGTATTTCGTATTATACTAACCCAAGGCCTAAACCGCCAAATACGTAGGATGTGCGATTATTTAGAATATGAAGTGGTAAAATTAAAACGCATACGTATTATGAATATTGGGTTGGATAATATACAAGTAGGGCAATGGCGTGATTTTACAAAATCGGAACTGGAAGATATATATAAGTTGATTGAAAATTCTGTGAAGACGGAAGAAGCATCGAAAAGGGGTTCGGGGGTCAGGATTCGGGATTCGGGGGCTGACGCCTAACTTTGTCTGAATCACAGATTTCCACGGATTGCTCAGATTACACAGATTGCTAACGCCTGATTTTTTTAAAACCATTAAGAAATTAAGGGACATTAAGATTGTCACCCTGAGCACAATGGCATGGTGAGCGGAGTCGAACCATCCGCCGAATGACCCCGAATCCAGAATCCAAAATCCCGACCCCAAATATCAGTCTATTTCAAATTCCAACTTCACCGTTATAGTCGCTGTTTTGTCTTTGTTGGAGGTATTAAAAGTTCCGCCCCAAGAATAACCTTCGTTACTATTTCTTCCGGTTATTTGAAAAATTCCCATATCGGCTGATTTAAGTTTGCCGAGTCCATTGCCGGCATTTTTGGCGATTTGCTCTGCACGTACACGTCCATCTTTGGTGGCTTGTGCGAGCATCTCAATTTTAAGATCGCTAAGTTTTGTATAATAAAAATCAGGGGCATTTGAACTCAGTTCCAAACCTTGTTCAATAAGTCCCGTAACTTCACGACTAGCACTTACCACATTTTGCAAGTTCTTCGATTCGATAGTGACTGTTTGCCTTAAACTGTATCCTGAAAACACTTGTCGGGTTTGATTTCCAGTTCCTGTGGGCACATAATCATATTCTTTGGTCATATCCACTGCAGAGAAAACTATTTCATCAGGTTTTATATTGTGTTGAACCAGCCATTCTCTTACTGCTTCAGCATCTTTCTTCAATTGGGCAAAGGCACTTTGCATGGTCAGGTCTTTGCGGGTGAATGAGGCAGACCAGGTAACCAAATCGCTCACAAAGTCTTTACTGGATAGGCCGGTAACACTTATTCCCAAATGCTGGCGTTTGCTATTGAGCCACGATTTGCCCAAATACATGCACGAAAATAAAAATGCGAGTGAAACTAGCAGAAATGGGAGCACTTTGAGGATGGGCTTTTTCATGCCTCAAAAGTACTGACTCACTGATGATTGTAAGCACACTCTCACGATGCTGAAATCCACAACTTGTCCACATTTTAACACAAATACCCATGCTTTTGTGGAAAGGGTTTTGGGTTAAGTTTGTTTTTTGGAACTAAACAAAATATCTTTGCGTTCCAATTTTTTAAAAACAATAATAACATTTTTTATACGTTTATACTTTTACTTCTAATCCGAAAAAAACGCATGACAAAAATAATGAGACTCCTTGCTGCAAGCTTCAGCATTTGCTTGTTTGCCAGCACCGCAGACGCTCAGGCACCCATTGCCACACTTACTACCCGCCCAAACAGCGATATAGTAATGGGGCATTTAGATAGTGCAATGGCCATTTTCCACGACAAACATTATTCTTTTAAGGACGATATAGAAAAATTGAATATCTATGGTTTTGATACCACCGATGTGCCCAGTTATTCTTCTGAGGTTATTTCGTACCGCCTCAATTTGCTCGAATCTCCTATCCCATTAACTTATAACCAATACGTAAAAGGTTATATAGATTTATATGCCGTTAAAAAGAAAAAACTAACCCAGCATATTCTTACTTGGTCATCGTACTATTTCCCGATGTTTGAGCAGATTCTCGACCAACAAGGCTTGCCATTAGAGTTTAAATATTTAGCGGTTATCGAATCTGCATTAAACCCACATGCTCAATCGTGGTGCGGTGCTACGGGGCTTTGGCAGTTTATGTACGGAACAGGCTTAATGTATGGACTTAAAATAAATGGTTATGTTGATGAACGCAAAGACCCTATTAAAGCCACCTACGCAGCTTGTCAATATTTTAAAGATATGTATGCCCGATATGGCGATTGGTTGCTGGTAATTGCAGCCTATAACTGTGGCCCAGGTAATGTGGATCGTGCGGTAAGACTCAGTGGTGGCTCCCATAATTTTTGGACTATCATGAACTACCTGCCTATGGAAACCCGTGGGTATGTGCCTGCCTTTATTGGTGCTACTTACGTGCTCAACTATCATAAAGAACATAATATATTCCCCTTTGCACAACCCGTCGATTTTGTAACTGATACCGTGCATGTGGACAGCAAGGTTTCTTTCGCTCAGCTCTCCAAATCTTTAGACATGACCCAAGAGCAGCTAATGATGCTAAACCCATCGTACAAGCAAAACATGGTACCTTTTACCACCAACGAAAAAAACCATGTTATTCGTTTGCCCTACGACAAAGCCATCTCATTTGCCGACTTGAAAGAAAACATATTTGCCAGCGAAATACAAAACACGCAAAGCAATTATGCCTATTATCGCACCCCGGTTGCTCCTGTAAAAACTACTTATGTGGCACCCGCTAAAAAGAAAGGCAATCTATACCACAAGGTAAAAAACGGTGAAGGTTTATATAATATAGCCTCACGCTATGGCGTAACTATGGTAGAGATAAAAAAGTGGAACGGCCTTAAAAATAACTATATATATCCCGGCCAGAATTTATCTATCTGGGCTCGTAAATAAAAGATAATTGTATTATAATAAAAAACCGTCTTGTTTTTATAATGAGGCGGTTTTTTTATGGGAATTGTTTTCTTAAATGTGCAGGTTTCTGCAGACAAAAAGCAAGCAGTTGCGGATAGATAGTTAAAAAGTTGGGGACAAGAAGATAATGGAAGGTGTGACCTTCGTCATATTAATTAAAATGAATTCATACACGGCAATCGATGTATCATACTTGCGTTCCGACAGAACGATTGAAACTGTATTAGTAACTAATGCTGTTACTGAAAAAGTTTTCTTTGTATACAACTATGAAGGCTATTCTTTTAGGGTATGTGAAAACCTATAGACTTGATAGATTTTTTTGATAATGATTTTGAACCAGAAGTTCATTTTGAAAATGAGGTGGAGTTGGATGGGTATTTTGAGAGGGCGAGGTTGTAGTTTTTGAATGGTTTAGGAAAGCAGAATATGATTTGCTGGGAGGGAAAAGTAAATCTAAAGAGTTTGGTTTTAATTTGAATATTAGAACTATAAACTAGTTAGAAGCTCTGAATAATTATTCTTGCTAATATTTAGAGCTGTTAATTTCCCATTATGGACTAGTAATGCTAATTCATCATTAGCATTAGCAAAGTTTTTTAGATCGCTGAACCAAATTCTGAAATCTCCTCTTCCATTTGATCTGTATAAGGAAACTTGGGTTGGTATTATTTCGTTATTTTCATTAATAAATTGACCTGAGATTATAACTTTATTATCTGGCCCAAATTTTTGAGTTGAATAATCGTGTAGTTCATTAATTATTAAAAAATCACGAACAGTTGAAGTTGCATCCATTATGTTTTTACTTAGTCCAGTATCGGTAGGTATTAAAATTGAAAAAGATGCATTTTTTTCTTTTAATATATTTATATTTAATTCCTTAATAGGCAATTCATTTATAACATTGCTAACCATTGATCTATTAAGTATATCCCTAATAACTTTACCTCTATGAATTCTAGCTGCCTTTTCATGACTTCCTTGTCTGGCAAATTCAAAATATTTTTTTTCGTCTTCAGAAATGTTGATTGATTCATCATCAGAAAAATATAAATCAACTTTTGTTTCTAGATTTAATAATTCTATTTCAAATTTTTGTAAATCTAAACTCGCAATCGGAATATTAGCTAGTTCAATAATAAGCGTAAATAGGTTTGCTTTATTGTACCAATATGAGCCTTGAGAAAGTTTAAGCGTATTTATTATATACACAGAATTCAGTATACAGGTGAGGGGTGACTCATAGATAGAAAAATCGGCATTATATTTTTCGAGGTAGGGATTTACTTTTAAACTTCTGCTAAAATAATCACCTTCTAATAAGGTAGCCACTATAAGCATTATATAGTGAACATCGAACATTCTTGAAATATCATTGTCACTAAATATTTTATTCTCAATAAAAAATAAATTCAATTTCTCTTTAACACTAGCATCTAATATAACATCAGATTCATCAATCGATAAAGAAAAGTCTTTGTCTACTATCTGCTTACAAAAGACAGTAAACTCTCCGTCTCCAAATAGTGCATTTAATCTTTCATTTGCATTTAGAGAGTATTCGGTACTATTAATTCTTTGAAAAACTTCTGAGATAATACCATAGTCCATATCTTTCAAATCTTTCACGGTTACTAGGTAGTTTAAAAAATCTTTTTTCTCAATTTCTTCTAAATCATCAAATGGTTTAATTTTTTTTTGATTTTCAAAGTCATTAATGCCTTTGATATACTCTACTATTGCAGTTAATCTTTGCTTCCCGTCAACCACAATTTCTTTGACCTTTTTAGTTTTAACATCCATTTCAGAACTAGCAATATAAACTTCTGGAAATGGAAAATTCATAAGAATCGTTTCTATAAAAGCGTATTTATGCTGTTTTTTCCAAACAAGTTTTCGCTGAAAATCAGGACTCGTATCTAAAGATTCTGAATCTATTTTGTTGTATAATTCTATTATTTTTACACTATTGGATGGAATGCTCTCTTTTAATTTCATATCGTGCTTACCTTACTTGCTATTAGATTTAGATTTATATTCTTAATATTATTTTGATGATAACTTTCAAAGAAATACCAGGATTTATATAGACCGAATTTTACTTTTCTGCCAAACTGCGTTTTATATTTCTCTTGTACTTTTGTAACTTCAGAAGCAATTGAATAATCATTAGGGACTTTGTCTGGACGAAGCCACCCCTTTAGTATATAATTAGCAAAATCTTCTTTTTTTCCTCCATTATTAAATTCTCTATTTGAATACCCTCTCGTGTGTCTATAAAGTTCTATTAATTGTTCATCAAATAGCTTACTTGAAACTATCGCAACATCTAAATCAGATTTTTCATTTTCATTATTTATATTAAAATTATAGTCAAAATCTGAAAAATGATAATTTCTGGGATAATCGTCTGATGGTTTAATGCTGAACCCTAACTTACCTGAACCAACAATTACAATATCCCTTATATGAACATTTAGGCTATTAGCTAAATCCTTTTTAAAATGAAACTCTTGATTATTGTAAAAGGATTCAAAGAAAAAACTTGAACCATCTATTAAATATTGTTGAACAACAACATCTGGTTTTAAATTTAAACAAGAATCTATAAAAGTTTGTTTGTCCATTAGCTAATCTATATTTTTTAATATTTCTAAAGCAACTGCTCTTGCCATTAATGGCGGAACTGCATTACCAACTAAAGTAAATTGAGGAACTTCAAATTTACGTTTATTACCTCCCGTTGAACGTTTTCCTTGAAATACAAATGAATCATCGAATGATTGAAGTCTTGCCATTTCGCGTACTGTTAAAGCCCTTGGATTAGAAAAATGTATATAGTCATCAGCAATTGTCATTACAGTAGGGCTTTGCGAGTCGGCTTTTAAAACATTGTAATTTCTTTTTTCAGAATCCAAGCCGATTCTTTTTAATTCTTTTTTAGCTAAATCATAATCACCCGTACTTAAAATAACCCCCAATCTTTTTACCACATCATCATTTTGTTTGCTTGTTTTATGATTTTGCAAAGGAGCAACTATATGTGTTAATGTATTTTCAAGTTCCTCAAAGTTTCTCACATAAAAAGGGTTTTTAGAGTTGGAAAATCTTCCATTTAATCGACCATTTCTTGACCATTCTGCATAGGTAAAACCTTTTTTATCATCTGGTTTGCCATCAATAGATCTTTTCTTTATTAAGGCTTTCATTTTTTCAGTGGTGCCGTTATACCTAGACTTTAAATCAATTGTTTCATAACTGAATTTTTCATCATCATTGCCCACAAAATCCAAATCATATAATGCTTCAAAAACGGTAACTTTTTCATTTTCACTTACCGTCGGTGGAACAGTTTTGACTAATTTCTGGTCTTTACGACAACCTATAAATAAAACCCTTTCTCTATTTTGCGGAACACCATAATTTGAAGCCAATGCAACAAATGGTTGGTCGATATTATATAATCTAATATGTGATAAAATATTATCAAATTCCTTTTCAGACTTTGCTGCAATAACAAAAGGCTTAAGACCTTGAATACATTCTTCGAATGAATAATTATATATTTCTAAAGCAGAAATAATTTCTGCTATTTCATTTTTATATTCCTTGGTAGGTTTTAAATTTTCAAATGCGTCCTGTATTTGTTCAGTAATTGAATCGGATTCAATTGAAGTTAAAAAAGAGTCGAATTTTTCAGCAAAAAAATCATTATCTAAGTCGCTGTAAGACTTTTCTAAGATTACTTTTTTCCTAATATATGCTAACTCTTTGCTTCGTTTTAGTAAGTTAAAACCGTGACGAATTGTATTAATATTTATATCTGTTTTACTTGTTTTGTAATCTGCAATTTTTGGAGTTAGTAAGCGAAATTTATTTTCAATTATCTGTATATAGTTTTCTCTTAATTTGTATAGCTCTTTTTCATTAGCTGATTCAAATTGCATACGTAAATTATAACAATCTAATGTAAAAATTTTTTCTTTTTCAACTTTCCTAAGTTTTGCTAAAAAGACAATCAATTGATGAAGTTCTTTTAAATCGATGATTGATTTTATTTCTTGCAAAATCATCTCTTTTATTTTGCCTCCTTCTTTTGTAAGAATTCCTTTTACATTTTCCATTACAAAATATTTGGGGCGAAGTATTCGAATAACATTTAAATAGTGGGCAAATAAGTCATCTTTTTTATCAAATTTTTTACGTTTTCCTGCCAAACTAAAACTCTGGCAAGGCGGACCACCACAAACAACATCAACTTGTTTGCTTTTTAATCTTTTTAAAAGGTTGTTTAAAAAATCAGGCTCTGTAATATCTTGACGTAAAAACTCAGCATCTATTCCCAGCTGATGATTGTAACGAGCTAAGTGAGTTAATTCGCAATTCTCATTTATATCACTACCCAATAAAAAATCATATATATATTCTCCATACTCAGCTTGCAAAAAACCTTCACTAAATCCACCTGCACCAGCAAATAGGTCTATAAATGTTATCTTTTGCTTCGTTATATACTTTGCATTTTCTTCACGAACAATTTTAACATTTGTATTAACTTTGCGTGTATTAACTAAAGATAGTATTTTCTCTTTTATCTTCTTACTGGTAAGTTGAGTGTGTGGAGCAGTCTCAAGGTGTTTTATAGTTTCAGTCTTAAGAAATGATAAAAATTTATTTATAGAAGAATAGGTATATTCTGATGATTTAACGATTTGGTTTTTATTATCCCAATCTTTCTTTTTGATTTTTTCTCCAGTTGCTACTTTTACTTGAACGCCATTGTTTCTAATAACCAAGTGGATGGGGAAACTCCTAGTTTTATCGGCTTTGTCAAGGTAGTATTTGACGCTTATCATATAGCGGACAAATTTACGGACAAATTCTGCTGTGATACCAGAATACTGGGAAATTTATCAACAAGAAAAATAAATGTTTTACACTTCTGAAGCAGAGCAAGGAGAAATTTGCATACCGATTACTATTACTTATTACCAATAAACGTTTGATTCGACGAATCCGCCAACGCAATTGCCCACGCTGATTCGCCGAATCTTCCTAATTATTCATCGACACCAAAAACTCCTCATTACTATCTGTATCCTTCATGTGTTTCTTCAGTGTTTCCATAGCTTCCTCGGGGTTCATATCGTTGAGGTAGTTGCGAAGTACCCATATTTTTTGGAGCATGTTTTTCTCGATAAGAAGGTCTTCGCGGCGG
>JANYDJ010000264.1 GCA_025363675.1 Flavobacteriaceae bacterium
CCTTCTTCCCAGTTTGTGTTGGTAGAATAATCATTCAATATATAAAAAGGTTTCGTGAGCGATATTGTTTTCCCGTTTCCATTTCCACCAAAGGTATTATTATACTTCATTACAAAAACCGGGTTTTGTTTATCGTCCCAAATCCTTACCCATCCTTCATTTACAATGTTATTCCCAAAATATACTTTGTTCATTGCAAATGGGAAATAGAATTTAAACGCATTCGTATCTGTTACAAAAACTGTTTTGTTATTTGGAAGTAGAGAAGTGGCAGAATCGAATTGTGATATACTTTTTATATTGTCAAATGATATATAATAGTTTGATATATTTTTCGATTTTACGGAATCAATATTTAATAATTCAAACCAATTTCCTGTATTGAAATTTGCAATACTCTTATAATTTATTTCTGATACCACCACATCCAAACTTGGGCAGGGGCTATACGCAGCAGCAGGCGAGCCGCCAAAGCAGCCCTCTTTCCATAAGTTTTTATTTGTTATATAATTCGTATCCACGGTGCTTTCCAGTGTTTTTCCTAAGCCATTTGTATATAATGATATAGAACTATCATATAGGGCCTCAGTTATATTTTTATGGTCGGTATTATAGAGATTTACTGCATCACTTTGTGCCAAAGAAATAGGCAACTGATAAGAACCTAGATTGTAGTTTATTCTCATATTATTCGAGTCAGGAGTAATCAACATTCTTGTTTGGGGATAGAATATTTTGTTTTCAGTCCAAGTATTTGTACTCCCCAATGTTGTTATATTATAGCCATTCAAATTGAGTGGTCTGTTCCCATAATTATATAGTTCAAGCCAATCAGTAGTTTTCTTTAAACTATCACCATTGTAATTAATTTCTGATATGCTGATAAGTTCATCACAGGTACTTCCAAACTCCAATGGGTTGCCTAAGAAGCAGCCGTGACGCCAATTTGCGGGCACACTGTATTCGTTGTAGGTATTGGGTATTTTTTGTAACTGCAAGGTATAGCCATTTCCATTTGCATATTGGTCATTGCTATCTGTTATATAATACATCTCAAATCTTTTGATGTTTGCACTATCCCAAAGGGTAATAGTTTCTATACTGTCGTTCAGCAGTAAATTTAATTGATATACTTTGCTTTTATCTATATAGGGGAATGAAATATATAGTTTAGAAGTGTCCTCCGCTATTATTATATAATCTTTGGGCAGAATATCTATACGCGGTAAGTTATAGGATGTACTATTGGTTTTTAACCTCCATTTTGATATATTGATGGTATCTTTATTTGTATTTTTCAGTTCTATCCAATCACCAGAATTTAGCTGCGATAAGGGCTTGTAGTTAATCTCGGTAGGAACCAGCACCACATCTTCGGGGCATATATCACGTTCTTTACCGGGCGAGCCATACTTACAGCCCAATATCCAATTAATCTTATCCGAATAGTCTGTGTTTTTCTTGTCCAACTCCAGGGTATAGCCGCCGCCATTTGCTTTTGCAGGCCATCCCAATAACTCATTATGATAGAACATCGAATATTTGAGGTTTAATTTGCTGTCGAACAATCGCAACTGTTCGCCGCTATTGCTCAGCCCAAAATTGAAAGGCCCTGCCATATTGTTCACACTGGGATGAATGGTATTAAACTTGGTATAGTTATTATATAATACCAAGTATTCGCCAGGTTTCAATATAGTTCCATTAGGTATTATATAATCATGGGCATCACTTCCATCTTTAAAATGCCAACCACCGATGGTAATATTGCCACTGCTTGTATTATATAATTCAATCCATTCCCCATCATCGTGGCTCGATTTGGAATTGTAGTTAATTTCCGATATTATAATATTTTCGATGCAGGGCGAATAGGCTCTTCCTGGCGAACCTCCTACACAGCCATTGAACCAACTTGCTCCAAAAGAAGGTTTTAAAGAGTCATATCTTAGTTCCAGTGTTCTGCCAGTGCCGCTCACATTTTCGGGCCAAGGCAAGGTATCATTATAGCCAAAAGCAATTTTGTTTTTTCCTTTATTATCAATTAAAAATATAGAATCGTGATGGTTGTCGAGCGGGAAACCAATATTTCCTAATCGTTTTGATATGCCCACATATACTTTTTTAAATAACACTGTATCCTCGCAAATGATGATATAACTATTGGCCGGAAATATATAATTGTCTTTAAATTCATAAATGGCAAAGTCTTTGGAAGTTTTAACTTTGTAACCGGTCATTTCTATATCTATTGTATCATAGTTATGCAGTTCAATCCAATTGCCACTGTTCACTTTATCATTATGATTATAGCTCACCTCGCTCACAGCAATTTTGAAAGGTCTTGCGGATCCGTTAAAATAAAAATTGATAGTACTTGCTAGTTTCGTTAAATTTTTGTTCAGTGTTTTACTGGTATAATTTGTCCCATTAGCCACCATCGAATCGAAGGAGTAGCCGGGATTGGGCACCGCTGTTACAGTAACGGGTACCCCATCGAAGTATATACCTTTCCATGGGTAAGTTGCGGGTATAATTGTATTAAGTTTTACCACACCTGCATTTGTAGGAATTATATTTAGGGTGAGGGTTACTTGTTTGGTTAAATTAAAATTCGATTGTATATGATTGCGTGCAGTTACCAATCTACTACTTGCAAACCATGCTATATATGAAACCGCATCATCCCAACTCGACACAGAACCGCCCCATTTACTTTTTTCTTTGTCCATATCATAGCTCAAATTATTTTTAATATATGCAATGTTTGCGGTATAATTCGTTTGCGATAAGGTAGTATTTAATAAATCGGCATAACGGTTAATAAAATCGTTTTTAAATTTGGTATTTTTGGTAAAGTTTTTTAGTCCGAAACTGTTACTGGATAGTAGGGGGCCCAGTTTGTCTGTGGTATCGCTGGTACCATAATCGGTATCATAAAGCATATACCTAAATTTGCCGCCGCTTGATAAATGTGGTCTCCAAAGTTTGGTATTATTTCCGGGCCAATCGTTATTATGTACATACGATTCTATGATTAAATAATCGTAATAGTTTTTTATATCGAGATACTTATTTAAGGTGTCAACTTTGGCCTGTGTATTTAGCGAATCTTGATACAGCGTTATCAATTTATTATAGGCCGTAGTAGTTCCATAGGTGGCCTGTCCGCCTAAGTTAATAAGGTCTATACTGTCTTTGTCTATGCCTCTGTTGTTTTGCACATAATAATTATCTTCTTTTTCTCGTATATGATATATACCCCAAAATGCACCGTTCAAATAAAGTATACACGATTGATGTTCCATTTCATCCAAATTGGTGTTAAGCATTATATGGTTGGTTAGCTCATCACGCATCAAACTGCCTTGGTCTTGACTGCCCGAGCGAATATTGAAAGCATATATATTTGTATAACTTCTAAAAGGATATAGTTTATAATGTATAAATGAACT
The DNA here is from genome assembly GCA_025363675.1 of Flavobacteriaceae bacterium. Lineage (GTDB taxonomy): Bacteria > Bacteroidota > Bacteroidia > UKL13-3 > UKL13-3 > CANJUD01. The sequence goes on from JANYDJ010000264.1 coordinate 3,456, forward strand.
ATCATACTTTTTACTGGTTTCGATCCTAAAACTTTTTTTGGCCATGCTACGCGAACCATTGCCATGTATACTAAGGTCAGCATCCAATTCAAATTGTAGTTTTCCATTCGGCAACATATATTCTACATGCGATGCCCTTTTTTCAGGACCGGCATATCCCAGTTTGGTATATAAACCCGTGTTGGGATCCCATAAATTTAGCGAATCGGTGGTTACTGCAATAATGGGTAGTTTATAGGTTTTATTATTTGTTATATAAGTATTGGTAACTGTTTTGCTGGTAAAATACGCTTTGGAAGTATCAAAGCAAGCTGCCCGTATTACTATATCGCCGCTTATTTTCATATAGTTTTTATATATAGTTGAATTACTATCAGGGATGTCTCCATTTTTGGTATAGCGTATCACACAATTTGCTTGTGTGGTTGAAAGTTTTACGTTAGCCCCACTCTTTATAAGTCCAGAACCAGCCGAAAAATCAGGAGGGTTTAAAATGCCCGTGTAGCATTTCTTTCCATTGTTGCTTGAGTCAGGCGTTACACCGTCGGTAATACACCAGTTACCACCATTCGAAATTTTGGCCACCGAAATATTATAGCTACTGATAATACCTTTTTTCTGATCTAATTTAATTCCAGATGGACTATATAAAAAGAGGGATTTGTTAGAGCCCAATGTGAAATTGGTATGGGCAAAAGTACTATTATATACATTTTTTCCGGATAGAAATACCAATGCGAATTTTTTTGCTACAATCGTAATATCAGGAAATTTCCATTGTGTTTTGTTGGTTGAGTCATCGGTTAAGTAATAACCTTTTATTTTAATATTGCTGTTGCCCGAATTGTATAGCTCTACCCACGCCGGAAATTCGCTATATTCGTCTGCCAAGGTTCCATTGTTGCTTAATTGCAATTCATTTATTAGAATCTGTGAAGACCCTTGTAAGTAAAAGGTAAAAGCTGCTATAAATGCAAGTAGAAATGATTTATGATTCATATAGATTAGTTAGTTCAAATTAAAGCCTAAATTTCTGAATATGAAAGTAATTTTTTTAGCGGTTCAGAAATCAGTAGTTACTAGGAAAACTGTGGTAGAAGCGGCTACTCGCATTTGCAGTACAGATAAAATTGAGGGGCAAAAAAGTCTTTGTCCTTTGGTCGTGATTAGACTAGTTTAGAAAAAATATTTTTCCAGCACAAATTATGTTATATTTTTGCATAAACAAACAACACACTTATGAAAAATATACCTATCATCGTTTTAGCACTTGTGGTTATCATGTTGCCTTTTTGCAAAAAGAATTCTACTAGCCAAGCTGTAGGAAACTCAGCCAATGATTTGCTGAGCGGAAGTAAATACACCTCCGTAAAAATCGAGATACAGTACATGACTGGTTTCGCTCCCGATGCCGCTGCTGTAGACCTGCTTAAAGATTTTTTAGCTGCCAGGCTAAATAAATCGGGTGGTATCACGGTGGTGCAGAAAGAAATTACCCCTTCATCACTTTCTGCACTTAGCATACAACAAGTAATAGATATAGAAAAAAACAACCGCACAGTTTTCACTTCGGGCACTACATTGGGTATATATTTCTTGTTTACCGATGGAGGATATACCGATGGTAAAGTGTTGGGCGTTTCTTATAATAATACCTCCATGTGTTTGTTTGGCAAAACTATTAATGACAATTCGGGAGGTGTAGGGCAAACAAGCAGGACCAAATTAACCGCCACAGTGCTTGAGCATGAATTTGGCCATATACTGGGCTTGGTAGATGTGGGTAGTAAAATGCAGGCCAGCCATAAAGATTCTCCAAACGGAGCACATTGTAATAATAAAGATTGCCTAATGTATTATGCAGTTGAAACTACTGATGTATTGGGATTTCTCATTGCCGGAAATATACCCTCGCTAGATGCAAATTGCTTGAATGATTTGAAGGCGAATGGGGGCAAATAAGTAATAAGTAACGAGGAGTAAGGAAGGATTAAGGATTAAGGGGTAAGGATTAAGGGATAAGGAATAAGGAGTGAGGAATAAGGAATAAGGAGTAAGGAGTGAGGAGTGAGGAGTGAGGAGTGAGGAGTGAGGAGTGAGGAAACATGCGATACGTGGGGATAAAGGCGTTGCGAAATATGGTGGCCGTATTGATTGGGCTATATCAATTATTTATCAAGCATGAAAATCAGCAGTGTGGTACTAGCTGTTGGTTATTGGCCGCTATTTACCAATTTGAATACCTGCTGGTTTCCACCGGCAATCATACGTAATATATATATGCCCGATGCATTCGTATGAATCTCTTCGAAATGTGTTCCTGCGGTCATATTTTTCTGCGAAATGGTCTGAATAATTTTTCCTGAAATATCACAAAGTTCCATCTTTACGTCTCCTGGATTTTTCAGGTCGTATTGTATAATAGTTTTTGTGTTAAAGGGATTGGGGTTAATACTTACAGAATTTAGATTAGATAGCGGGGTGAGTCCGGTTACTGTTACCATATAATTTTGCGAGCTATTATTGATACAGTTTTTTGCATCAGTCACACTTAGCTTTACCGTATAATTGGCACTGGTATCATATAGATGGATGACGCTTTTGCCACTACCTGTTTTAGTATCGCCAAAATCCCAATTATATACAGTTAGATTTGTATCTTTGGCAGTAAATTGTATATTATAGATAGGAACCAAGGCCAATATGCTAAAGCTGGCATCTGGTTTTGCATTTTTGTTTACCTGCACCGTGTCTGTTGCTATGCAACCATTGCTTCCTGTTGCCGTTACCCAATAAGTTCCAGGGGTTGAGGTATAAATTTGTCTATTGGTATCTCCAGTATTCCATAAGTATTTTTGGAAAGTTAAAACCGAAAGTAATATACTGTCTCCTTCACAAAAATTTGCAGGGGTTTTAGGTGAAATGGTTACTGCGGGAGCAGGAAGTATATTGATAACAATTACATTGGTGCTATCAGCTTTTTTACTTCCGCTCACCAAAGCCCTATAGTTGGTATTAGTTGTTGGCGATACAGTTATCGAATTTGCTGATGAACCGATACTTTGCCAACTGCCATTATATTGTTGCCAATCAATTCTACCTCTATTACCCGTAATATTTAGAACCGCGGTATCGCCTTTACAAATATTGTTTACTGATGATGAAATGGACCCCACTTGCAAAGCTTCATTTCTAAATCCAATATCCATCATCACCGGTAGGTGATTACTCATATAATATAAACTGTGAATCACTTTTTTTGTGGCTGAATTGTTTGTGGGTTTGTCTACTAAACCTTTATTCACATGTAATCCATCTTGCCCAATAACAATATAGGAGTTGGGAATATAGTTAGCCCCATTTTTATTGTTCATTACCGGGTAATTTGCAAATATATGATCATAGATACCATCCATCCCTCCCTTAGAACCACAATCGTCTAACTGAATTGCACGGGTTGAAATAGTAAGCCACTGTGCATAGGTTTTAGGGTTATTGGACCAATCGCCTAATTGGTTGCTGGGGTCATAAAATGCCCAGCTAGTATCATGTGGATTTATTAAAGAATCTATACAAGGTTCGCTCGATGATCGGCTATTAAAATCCCCCATTATAATATAATTATTTTTCTTATCACCCATGGCATGAAGCGAATCTAAGGTGTGCTGTATTTCATCGCCACGTATTGCTGCTACTGAATCTCCAGATAGCAAGTGGCATTGTATAATACTTAAAAAAACGGTATCCCCCATTATATTTGCAACTGCATCTTTATAATATAATTTATGAATATTTATATCACTTATTCCTGTATCTCTTGAGTTGAGAACTTTGGTACCAGAAAACCCAAATTTAGACTTTTTATAGTATACCAAATTCTCTTTATAAAATCCAGTTTGGTTATAATAATTCACATGGCCATAGCAACCAGGACAAATTGAATCGAAAACATAGTGATTGATACTGTCTATCACAAAACTATTGTCGCGTTTCATTTTTACCAGTCCCAATATATCAGGGTCAGTATATTTTAGAATTTTTCTCATGTAGCCATGCTTATAATCGCTAACCAATCCTGGGCAATAAATATCAGCCGGTATTCCATAGTTAAGGGTATTATAGTGCATCACTTTGATGGTGTCAGTACTATATTTTTGCGACATACAAAGATGTGCTGCAAAAAGAAAAATAAAAGCAAGGGAGTATCTCATAATTATATTTCCGCAAAATTACGCTGCGAAAATGTTATTTAATTGTAAATTTAATAATTAGGTACTATGCTGATTATCTGATTATATCAGCTATTATTTCGCCAATTTTATAGGAGTCGATAAGTTAACTTGTAACAAATAAATTCCCTTTTGAAAGCCTATTCAAATCCATTTCGATGTGCTGATTAGAATACGTATTCTCCGCTACAAATTTCCAAATAAGTCCATATTTATATATTGATTCTTCAAATACCATTTCATTTATTCTTTGATTAATTTCATTTATTTGTAATTTAAAAGTATCATAAAAGCTAGACATAATTCTTAATATGTAGTCGCCAGATGGTTCGGTACTTTGAAACTTACAACTGATAAAATTAATATGGTGATGACTAGTATTTTTTTCATTTATGCTTTGCATATTTTGCTGCAATTACTTCTACTATCAATAAGTTTTATTTTCCACTATTTTTTTTATAAACGGCCTCAGGCTCTCTTAACAAATAGGAATCTGTAATTCTATAAGATTGTTTATAAAACTGTTTCTTGAACCACAATTCAAAAGCTGGGTCTAGAAATTCAAAGATATCACCCATCTGATGAATGATGTCATTATTAATGAGTATCGTTTTGTTTTTACTCACATTTCGTGGAGTGCCAAGATTATATTCGTGCATAACATAAGTGCTGGTAAACTTTGACTCTCCATTTGCAATTGCTTTTAATAAATTAAGCTGTGTATTGCTTATGTTCTCAATTTCCTTTTGATATAAGGGAGTGTTTGCTTGTATTAATTCATCCAGTGCTTTTTCAATTTCCAAAAGGGTAGCTTTACGTTGGGTGAGATTCCAGGTGTAATGTGCCAATTGCTGCACATACCACGAGTGTCCCTTCATATATAGTGATATGCGTTCTGCGTCTTTGGGATGTATAATTTTTGATGTGTCTGCAAAACTTTTCACAATAAATTTCACCCATTTTTCTTTAGTTATTTTGGGCAGCAATATAATATCACCAAATCGATAAAAGGGTTTTGACGGATTATTAAATATATCATTCATCATGTGTCGTTTGCTACCATACAGGCAATAAGTAACAAGCTTTTGTCTTTGCCAAACCGATCGCATTTTTTTCTCGAAGTTTTCAAATTGGTTAAAAGTTGAGAGATTTTGAAATTCGTCCAAACATATAATAAACTTAATTCCCTTTTTCTTCGCTATGGTTTCTGCAAGGTTTAAAATTTCATCGCTATGTTTCTTAAGATCTCTCCAATCAAAACTCACACTAAAATCGGTTGTTGGGTCTATTCCCAAATTAATCTTTGGAATTAATTTTTTAAAAAATTCTTTACCACTGGTTACCCATTCTTGCCATTTTGAAGATGATGCTTTAATAATTTCTTTAGCATAAAGTTCCAAAAATTCCTGCTCACTGCTGGTTGAAAATAAATCAATAATAATGGTTTTAGTTTTTTTTTCTTTCTTATTAATTTCGGCAATTACCTTTTCTACCAATGATGATTTTCCCCATCGCCTCGGAGAGATAATCATGGTATTAATTCCGTGTAATAAATTACTGCGTAGTTTCTCAATTTCAACTTCTCGGTTAGTGAATGAAGTTGTACTTACGGTATTTCCGTATATAAAAGGGGAGTTTTTCATATATGTTTTATTTTATACCTTTTGGTATAATACCAAATGGTATAATACGCAAAGGTATAAATTTATTTCCTGTTTTTAATTTATTTTTTCATTTTTCACCTCTACCAAAAGTTCTGTGTTTCTAAAATTGCAAAATTAATTCGAGCTGTTTATACGTGTTGTTTTTTCTGTCAGGTATCAAATATTTTGGCCATACGTTTACCCCATACATGAACAACATGGCAATTGTTAATCAGGCGTAAGCCATAGTTCTCCCGAATCTTATTCGGGACCGTTCACTACGGTATATTTAATCAGGCGTCAGCAAAATCGTAAATCGTAAATCGTAAATCGTAAATCGTAAATCGTAAATCGTAAATCGTAAATCGTAAATCGTAAATCGTAAATCGTAAATCGTAAATGCTGTCTCCCGTTAAGCAATCCACATTGTGTCCATAACATTTTATT
>JANYDJ010000034.1 GCA_025363675.1 Flavobacteriaceae bacterium
GGGCCGTTCACTGGTAGCAAAGCCCGTGATGTTTTAATCCCCGATGAGTTCCATTTGGAGCAGCATTTAAAAGATATGGGCGTTTAGTAATTTCATGATTTACGATTTATATAATGCTCGTGGTTGTGTCTTTTGACCAACCACACACTTTCTTTATTTTAACACCCGATTTATATAATGCTCGGGTTGTGTCTTTTTACCAACCAACCCTTTCTTTATTTTAACACCCGATTTATATAATGCTTGTGGTTGTGTCTTTTGACCAACCACACCCTTTCTTTCTCTGACCCCAAACCCGTAATCCAGAATCCGGAATCCCATTCCCCAATCCCTATATTTGCAACATGATATTAGTAACCGGCGGCAGCGGATTAGTAGGCACATGGCTTATATGCAAATTGCTTTTACAGGGCAAGGAAGTACGTGCCATTAAGCGTGATAAAACTGATTTAACAGATTTTGAATTGGTTTGTAAACTCAATAATATAACATCAGAACATCTTAAAAAACTACAATGGGTAAATGCAGATATCAATGATATAGTTTCATTGGAAAATGCCATGCGTGGTTGCGATTATATATATCATTGTGCGGCACTGGTTTCGTTCAAACAAAAAGACCGTGACCTGATGATGGAAGTGAATGTGGAAGGTACCGCCAATGTAGTAAATACCGCTTTAGCATTGGGTGTAAAAAAATTAATATATGCCAGTTCCGTTGCGGCATTGGGTCGTTCGCAATCGGGAGTAGAAGCAATTGATGAAGATACGAAATGGGAAACATCGGGAAATAATTCAAACTATGCTATTAGTAAATATAAAGCGGAGATGGAAGTGTGGCGTGGCATTGAAGAAGGACTGCCTGCAGCTATGGTGAACCCGGGTATTATAAATGGTCCGGGTACTTGGCAGCGTAGCAATGGTAAAATGTATTATAATATATATAAAGGTTTACCGTTTTATACCAAAGGAAGTGGCGGCTATGTAGATGTGCGTGATGTAGTAAACGGTATGATACAATTAATGGAAAGTGATGTTGTGGCACAACGCTATGTATTAGTGGGAGAAAATCTAACCATTCTTGATTGTTTTAATATGATAGCGGATGCTTTAAAAAAGAAAAGACCTACGATATATATTGGTCCATTTCTTTCGGAAATTGGGTGGCGAATATTTGGGATATATAGTTATTTGATGGGCAAAGAACCTATTGTTACCAAAGAGCTAGCGAGAACTGCACATTTAGATAGTATGTATTCATCAGAAAAAATAAAACGCGAATTGGGATTTCAATTCACCCCCATGAGTGAATCTATACAATATACTGCCGATGCCTTTTTAGCATCACAAAAAAACAATATATAATGAGATCTTATATATTGGTAATGGCTGGTGGAGCAATGGGAAGTTTGCTCCGATTTGTATGCGGTAAATTACTACCTGCATTTAATATGAATACCATTCCTTGGCCCACGTTTACGATAAATATTATTGGGTGCTTTTTAGCTGGAATTGTAGCAGCCATTATCAAAAAGCAAGAACTCACTAACGATTGGTACTTGCTGGCTATTACAGGCTTTATGGGTGGGTTCACTACCTTCTCAGCCTTTTCATTAGAGATACTACAATATATCAATCAAGGCAAATGGAGTTTGGGGATATTATATATATCGTTATCGGTTATACTATCCATTATAGCCGTGGCTAGTGGTTGGTGGCTAGGAAGTAAATAATTAATTAATTGGATTCGTTATCAATTGACTGAACCATGCCCAGTCCCAATCGCCATTGCCAAAATAACAGCCGTATAACGCAATGGTGAGTTTAAAAGTATATAGCATACATAATATATATAAACCTGCAAAAAAATATTTAAACCTGCCCACCAGTGATAGGGCAATTGGAAGAGCAAAAAATGGCAGAATATCCACAAATGCCCGATGCCCAAAACCACAACCCAATTGATAGGCCCACCACGATGCATATAAGAATATATATATTAAAGTAAAGCCAATGGGTATACTCAATGCTGCTTTGTGTTTTTTTAATTTAAATACAGCTATCAAAAGCACAAAAAGTATGAGCGGGTAATATAAAAACAATCCATTACAAGGAGCCATCGCTACTTCCGCAATTTTGGGTGAACTTAGATATATAAATTTTTCGTCGCTATACGTATCTAAGGTTATATGCCCTGTTAAGTAGTAATTATAACATAACTGCGGTATTATAAAAAGAATAGCAAAGGGCAATCCGTATAAAAACATTCGCTTGTCCAATAAGTTCTTCAATCGTCCCATTATTCCTTCTTTCCCAACTCCCGCTATGAGCAAAACCAATCCCAAAAATATAATATTGATGGGCCTAAGCATAAATATAAGTCCGGATAATACCCCTATAATGATATAATATTTTTTACTGTCGAATTTATTGATACTAATATAGTACAGTAATGCTGCAAATGCTGCAAATGAATACACATGCGACATGGCCCCCTCAATACAAGTATAATATAATAGGCCGGTACCAAAAGTAAGAAACATACAGCTAAGGGCAGAAATTGTTTTTGTAAAGCTTCGCCTCAGATAGAAAAAAATAAACCCTATTCCAATTAAATAATAAAATACTGCCGAAAAATTCGTGGCTCTATAATAATACAAACTAAACCCATCTTTTTCTGGCGAAAGCAAATGGGCAACTAACCAAAATGGGCTTTGGAGAAGGGCTACGCAATAGGGATACTTAGTAGTTATTTTATGGCGAATGGTATCCATGCCAAAGCCTGTTCCCAATAAGGTATCCATCCCCGATGGTATTTTTGATTCATCCCAATGATATATAAATGTGGCTGGCAAATAAACATAATACCCTGATTTGTCAGCCCACAATTCACTTCCATATTGGTGAATCCCAGTTTTGCTATGCCTGTTAAGTGCAAACAAAAGCATTAATGCATAGATTAAAATACCTGCTATTATATAATATTTTTTCACAGGTATATTATAATTAAATTATTATGATGGTAACTTAAAACTTGTTCTTCCACATCATGGACTCAACAGGCTTTACGGTGCGGGTGCTGTATTTGGCATCGCGTTTTTTATTATAATAATTTTCTACCTCGCCACCTATTACAAAATATATCAATTGGCCTATGGGCATGCCCGCATATACTTTCACAGGTTGGGCTACGGATATTTCCAATGTCCAGGTATTGCAAAAACCCACATCGCCTTTACCAGCAGTGGCATGTATATCAATCCCCAATCGGCCGGTGCTCGACTTGCCTTCTAAAAATGGCACATGGGCATGGGTTTCGGTATATTCTTCTGTTACGCCCAAATACAAAGTGCCGGGCTGCAGAATAAATCCTTCTTCGGGAATAGTAAACTCATCTATTTTATTATGCTGTTTAGCATCTAGTACTCGGTTCTGATAAGTGGCCAAGTAGCGGCCCAAATGCACATCATAACTATTGGTACCCATGCAATCGGGTCTGAAAGGTTCAATAAGTATCGTGCCTTTAGCTATTTCGTCGAGAATTTGTCGGTCGGTAAGAATCATTTTTTTATGGTTTTGGGGCTGCAAATATGCAGGGGGATTTACGATTTACCTCGCCACGTCGAGTACGATTTACGATTTTTTTTTGAACATTATGAAATTTATCCCCAATCCAAATTCCAAAGTGCTCCTGTTATATTGATTTAGTAATCCAACAATGTTCGACCCCAACGGGGTCAGAGATTTATAGTATGCATTGATTTATAAACATACGACCCCGATGGGGTCGAACATCAACATACAAAAAGGTTGTGATTCACAATGACGAGCCACGAGGATACTATTTTACCACCTTCAAAACCCTCCCTGTAAACTCAGTATTATCAAAAGGCGTATTATATGATTTGGAAAGATTGCTGTCTTTATTATATATCCATTTTTTAGTTGGGTCGAAGATGGTGAGATTGGCTGCTGAGCCTTGTTCTATTTCGATATTAGGGAGATTTAATATAGCTCTTGGGTTATTAGAAACTGCTTTAATAAATGTATTCAGACTAATCTTATCGGCCAAAAAAGTTTGATAAGCACTATATAATGTCTGGGTGCCTATACATCCCGTTGCTGCATAATCGAACTCTACCGCTTTGTTTTCGATATTTTCTGGTTTGTGGTCCGATACTATACAATCGATAGTGCCATTATTAACTGCTGCTATCATTGCATCTATATAACTTTGTGGACGCAGCGGTGGCACTAATTTATAATGGGTATCGAAACCTTCCAATGCGGCATCGGTATGTATTAAATATTGTATGGCTATATCGCAAGTTACCTGCAATCCCTCTGCTTTTGCAGCTGCAATTAATGCTATTCCCTTGGGTGTTGATACTTTACTAAAGTGTAATTTTCCTTCTGTATATCTTAGTATTTCCAAACATTTTTGTATTTGTGCAGTCTCGGCAATATCAGGAATTCCCTTCAATCCCAGATTAACACTTACTTCTCCTTCGTGCATTTTCCCTCCGCGGCTCAGTTCTTCATCGTTGGCCATTACTATAATAGTTGCTCCAAAAACTTTGGCGTATTGTAAGCATCGCATCAGCAAACCGCTATCAGTATGTGCAGTGTCGCCATCGGTAAAAGCTATAGCTCCATTTTGAAACATATCATACAGTTCTGCCATATCTTTTCCAGCCAATCCCACACTTAATGCTCCCATCGGATATATATCAGTTGGCAAATGTGTAGACTTGCTTTTCTGATATTCAATTTGCGATTTATTATCGGCAACAGGTAAGGTATTTGGCAAAGTAGCCACGCCCGTAAAACCTCCTGCAGCCGCGGCATGTGCACCGCTTGCAAGGTCTTCCTTATGCTCATTTCCTGGGTCGCAGAAGCTTACACGCATATCGAACCAGCCTGCAGATATATATGCATTCTCTATTACCTCAGTTGCATTTGATATAATACTTTCGCCCAGTTGTGTAATGATACCATCATGCACTTCCATACTAATTTTTTTGCTGTGCAAAGGGTGCCCCACATGTTGGAGTGTGCAGTTTTTTAAATGTATATATGCTTTCATTTTAAAAATTTGATGAGGGCGATTTCAAGGAGTACCATAAGCAATGCAAGCCACACAAATGTTTTCCAAAGTTGCGTACCTAATGCTAGTTGGCTTAGTCCGTCGTTTAGTTTTTGGTCGCTGTTTCCTATAAGTTTGATACCTGTGTTTGATATCTGTTTTTCAATATCAACTGTTTCAAAGCAACTCATATCACTTTCCAAATTATTATAGTTATAAGCAATTGCTGGATTTGTATTCCCTGCTGCCAGTATATAATTTCCTGCTTCTTTCATCATATCGGCAGTATATAAAAATGTTTCGCCATTTCGGTTTAATAATTCAGGAACCAACTCTAATTTGTCTTTTGATAGCTTCACGCCCTTTTCGGTTTTTAAAACCTCAACGCCCAAAGGCACCAATCCGTTTCCACCAATTCTGTTAAATAAATTTCCTACGGGTTTGCTTATAAATGCCGCTTTCAACATCATCGGAATAAAATAAGGACTCTGTGCCAATCCGCACCAGTCAGGCAATAGCGGCGATGCTAACATTATTATTTTACCCTTGCCCGCTTTTGCTTGGATAGCAAACCAACCACCGTTTTTCAATTTCATCACAGGTTCAAATCCCGAAGAATTTCCTGCCTCAATAGTATAAAACTTTTTAACCAATGGCAATTCATCCTGCTGCGATTTTTTTTCATATACCCCATCAAACAAATTACTTTTTTCGTTCAGTTGATCCACTTCTGTTCTTATATCAGATGGTTTTTCTGCATATTTTAATTGATATCCTGATAATAAATTATTCAATTTGTCAACGCCTTTTGTGCTTGGAAACACCATCATATCTCCGCCTTTATTGAGATATTTATTAAGCTCGTCAATGGTTCCGCTGCTCATATCATTACAACCATTCAATATCACCAAATCACTTTTTGAAAGTAGCTGATAATCGATCCTGCCTTCTGGCAAATTTGTTAAACTACATATAGGCTCGGTAGCATACACATTATTGATAAACAAACTTTCTGTTGCACCGTTCACACACAATATATGATAGCTTTTTGCCGACTCAAATGCTATATAAAACTTATCGTCGAAGGTAATTGGATTGTCTACTATAGCTAGTTCTCCGCTTTGCCAACCTGCTTGGTCTAAGGTGAAAGATAATACTGCTGTTGCACTTGCATGCTTGCCGCAGTTAAAGCCAGAAACTGCTTTTTGTTTGCCATTTAATTTTAAACTAATAGAACCATTTTCTATATTTTGTTCGCCATAGTTTTTAATAGCTACCATTAATTTATTGGCACCATTTAATTGTATAAATGGTGTTTCGAACCAGCAAGAATCTATAGCTACATTTTGTGTTTCGTTGGCCTTAAGTGGCACCATTAAAGTTTGTATATTACTATCAGGTTTCAGTGCCGAAATATCAGACGTGCTTCTTTGAAAATCGCTAATAAGCACCGCCATTTTCCGCATACCACTTGCCCGTGTCAATGCTTCTTTCTGTCTTTCCATTACCGCCGACATATATCTACTAATCGGACTTAATTTTACTTCATCAATGGCTAATAGTGCTTCGTCTTTGCCCAATAAATGTTGCCCTTTGCCCGTAAAGTCATTACTCAATATTTGAAAACGATCGGTTTCACGCATGCTTTTTACCAGCTCGCGTGCACGGTTCTTTGCAGTTTGCAATAGGTCGCCGCTGCTGCCAGTTGCATTCATACTATACGAATTATCTATATATACACTCACTGCCCTGCGGCGGTTATCGGTGTTCTGATTACTGGCTGGAATAAAAGGCTGGGCAAATGCCATCACCAAAAATATAATGGCCAAACAACGTGCTATAAGTATGAGAAGATTTTTGACCCGTTGACGGTTTTTGGTTTCAATTTGTATATTCTTAAGCAAGCTGATATTGGTGAACATCACCCGCTTGAACCTACGAAAATTAAACAAATGAATAAGTATCGGTATCGACACCGCCAGCATGGCCCACAAGAAACCGGGATTGACGAACTGCATTTAAAGTGCAAATATAGGGTTTGAGCTTTGCAATGTTTTTAATTTTTATAGGAACGGGAATTAAATGGAGTTAGTTACTCCCTGTGGCGTCATTCTGAGCCTAGCCATACAACTCATCACCATTACCATAAATCTAGACGAGGCGAAGAATCCCATGGAGTGTGTGCTCGGTATTTTTAGAATTAAAGCAATTAATTAAAATTCTAAGGCTTTATAAGTCAACGATATAAAGTACACCTTAAATAGGAGGAGAAGGTTAAACTTGATTAATTTCCTTTGTTATAACCATACTGGCCAATTCTTCTTTAAGGTTACCCCTTATTATGGTTAGTTTACTTATAGTATCTTTATAGTTTTTGTAGGTTATTTTTATTCCGTTTATCCAAACTCTAAAAACGCAATGAGGGTACATGCAAGGTTCAGGCTCGTGAAACAATTCTAAGACACAAGTATATTCTATGCCATCTTTTGTCTCTTTATATTCTTTCTTAAATGTTTTATTTATGTTTAGACTTTGTATTTTCAATGTGCAAACAACTAAATCCTCATGGACGCCCTTAATTGTTTTACCCACAATATCATATAGGACATCTTCTGCCAAAGAACAGATATCTGATTTCGGCCCCTGTCTATTATGAGATAATTCGGTTATAGATGTATTTTTGAATGGGTTTTTAAGCACACTGGGGTCACAGCGTTTAAAGCAACTCCCCCACCTCAAAATATGCGATCGGTGCTTTGGTCAGCATGTGTAATCTGGAAGGGATATGATTCAAATTACATTCTGCCATCGGTACAGACCTTTTCTTTTTCTTAAAAAGAAAAGAAATGAAATGCAAGATTTTGGAAATCCCCATCATTTTTAATGAAATAAAAATTCCTTTTTTTCTCCGTATCTGTTTTATAAGGAATGAATGAAAAAGCAATATAATCTTCGGGGTTTATTATAATATTAATAAGCCCTGATTCTGTTGTTCTATATAATAACAATTCGCTATCCTCCGTGGAGTCGTGTTCAAACGGTTTTAACCTATTTGGATCAACATTTAAATATATAAAATTGAATTTTTCAAATATGCTTTTCAAAGCCTCTCTTTGAAATGTAGTTAATACAGAATCATATTTATTGATAATATTTGAATACAGCTCTTTTACATCTTTTGCAAGCAAATTATTGAATGCGTTTTCAGTATAAAAATCTAAAATATCTTTATATGATTCTGAAAACTCTTCAGAATCATTTAGTATTGTTTTTAGCTCAATTAAATTATCCATTAGTTATATTTATTTTTTGTAATGGGAGTTATACACCTAAAGAAAATATCATTTTTTATATCTCTTAATTCATTTAAAGAATCAAAATTAAAGTCACTACTACTTTTGATTTCTTTATTTAAAAGTATGTCTAGTACTAATCCAACTTTGTTGTCTATTCTAGTAGTAGCACAAATAACATTTATAATTAAATCTGGAACTTGCCCACTTAAAAATTTATGTTGCATAAAACTACTATTTACACTATCTCCGAATGGGTGTTTGGGATAAATATTTAATAATTCTTCTTGTTTCTCGCCCTGACGCATTTCAATAAAGTTCATATATCGAACGCTGATATTCGTTATATTTAGACTCCCACATGTTTCAATAAAGAGAGCCCAATACTTCTGTATGCTTTTCACTAAGGTTTCGTAATCTTCATATCCGTTTATTCTATGAAATGAAAATGAGCCAATTTTAGGATGCATCAAATACTTTTCGTTTTTTAAAACATATTCATAGTCTTTACTTTTACCTATCTCTATGTTTTTAGTAATGCTTGGAAAATCTTCCTGTATTGATGGTATATTTTTAAAGGAGTCTAATTTTTCTATATCTATATTATCGCTAAAAGAAATTGTAAATATTATTTCTTTTATTGGAGGATTAATGAGTTTAGGAAAGTTAGACATAGCAATTTTTAACTTGTGGCAAAGTAAAGCCTTAAACTTTGCTTAAAGTTATATAACGAACGGTGTGGATATTAAGTTTCGTATATCCTTATAAATACAGGTAATTTGAAGTTTTTTAAGGGTGTTAATAAGCGTATTAACGGCTACTATTTTGGTCTAGACGTCTTTGGCAGAGATTTAACAATCCATAATTTCGTCAAATCCACTCTTCTTTTTTATTGGAACCTTGCGGGGTATGGCTTGTTCTTCTTGCTCATTTGCTTATCAGTCTATGATGTTTTACACGTCTAGTATTTTGCTCATAACTTCTTAAGTTTATGAATGACTATATTTTTCTGCTTACTTATCCGCCAACTTATGTTCCTGTGCAGCTTTCACAAATCGCACAAACAAGGGATGTGGATTCTCGACCGTGCTTTTCAACTCAGGATGATATTGTACCGCTAAGAAATAAGGATGCTTGGCCAATTCTATAATCTCCACCAAATTGGTATCTGGATTAATTCCGGTAAACTGCATTCCGGCATTTACAAACTCATCTTGAAACTTATTGTTAAACTCATAACGGTGGCGGTGGCGTTCACTAATATGCGACTTGCCATAAGCAGTTAATGCTTTTGAACCTTTAGCTAAATTGCAAGGATAACTTCCCAAACGCATGGTACCTCCTTTCTTCGAAATTTTCTTTTGCTCTTCCATCATATCTATCACGGCATGTTTGGTTTTTGCATTCATTTCGGTACTGTGTGCATCTTTCATTTTTAATACATTGCGGGCAAATTCAATTACCGCACATTGCATTCCCAAACATATACCGAAGAAAGGAATATTATTCTCACGGGCATAACGAATCGCTTCAATTTTCCCTTCTATTCCCCTATCGCCAAAACCGGGTGCTACTAATATACCATCCAAATTTCCCAATCTGTATTTGGCACTTTCTTCTGATATGGTTTCGCTATGTATATAATGTAGTTTCACTTTGCACTCGCGTTGGGCTCCTGCATGTATAAAAGCTTCTATAATAGATTTATAGGCATCGGGAAGTTCTACATATTTACCCACCAAACCAATATCCACTTCCATTTTAGGATTTTTAAGTTTCCATAAAAAGTCTTTCCAATGGTCGAGTTCTGGTTCATTTTTTAAAGGCAATTTCATTTTTGCCAATACGGTGCGATCCAGTTTTTCTTTCAGCATTTTCATGGGCACATCATATATAGTTTCCACGTCCATACTTTCTATTACCGCATTGCGATTTACGTTACAGAACAAAGCAATTTTTTTTCTAATATCGTCGCTCAATGAATGCTCCGTACGGCAAACCAATACATCAGGTTGTATTCCCGATTCTAATAATAATTTTACGGAATGTTGAGTTGGCTTGGTCTTCAATTCGCCCGCTGCTGCAAGGTAGGGAACCAATGTTAAATGAATAACCATACAATCATCGTGGCCCATTTCCCATTTTAGCTGACGAACAGCTTCTATATAAGGAAGGCTTTCTATATCGCCCACGGTGCCTCCTATTTCTGTAATAACAATTTGAAATTGTCCGGTATTTCCCAATAACTGCATGCGGCGTTTAATCTCATCAGTAACATGTGGAATTACTTGAACAGTCTTACCCAAATAGGCACCTTGGCGTTCTTGGTCTATCACATACTGGTATATACGTCCGGTAGTAACATTGTTGGCCTGACTAGTGGGAACATTTAAGAAACGCTCGTAATGGCCCAAGTCCAAATCGGTTTCGGCACCATCGTCTGTTACATAACATTCGCCATGTTCATAAGGATTTAAAGTACCAGGGTCGAGGTTGATATAAGGGTCAAACTTTTGGATGGTTACTGAATAACCACGAGCTTGAAGTAGTTTAGCTAATGAGGCTGAGATGATGCCTTTGCCAAGAGAAGAGGTAACACCACCGGTTACAAAAATGTATTTTACTTTGTCCATAAAAAAACCACGCCAACGCTAATGTTGCGTACTTTATGGGATGCAAAGGTATGTTAATATGATGTGAAGTTTTTGCGGAGTTTTGCAAATGTATCCACAATATATAATGAGAGGCTGGAACCCGTAATTACCCTATCCCAAACCCTGGAGTATCTATACTATAATGATCGGGCGAATGTTTAAAACTTAAAACAGGGGCCTTGGCATGGTTAACTATTTGCTGGGCGAACGCTCCCATAAAAATACCTGTGAGTTTTGATTCGTGACCGGTATTAATTACAATCAAATCATTATTGTTTTCTTCAGCATATTTAATAGCTGTTTTTGCCAAATTCTTGCCATGGATTATACTGGTCTTATATGACATATTTTTAGCACTTACAATTTTCTCAATGGATGCTAGTTTTATCTTAATATCACTAACTTCTTGCTCATCATTTGAGCTTGGAAGCCCCACTAAGTGAATCCTCGATTTATAAGCTTCTGCAAACAGCATAGCCATATTTACTTTTTCACGACTATGAAGCGAATTGTCAATCGGAATTAATAGGTTCTTAAATCCTGCTTTTATTTTTTTGTCCTGTATCGTAATCACAGGAATATTAGATAGTGTTACTACCCGTTGGGCATTGCTTCCTATAAACAGCTCTTTGTAACCATCTGCTCCATGAGTGCCCATCACTATAAAATCAATTTTTTTCTTTTTGGAGAAACTTATTATTTCAGTGGCAATATGTCCGTTTATTACAAAAGCATGGGGAGAAATTCCATACTTTTTGGCCATTTTTTCTTGCATGCTGTTCATTTTTTGCTTTACCGCTTTTTTAAGTTCAGCAAATGATGGAAGTATTATATTACTCTCTGGAAAAACTGCCGAATAATACCCATTGGTTTCAACTACATGCAATAGAAAAACCTCGGATTTTAATCGCTTGGCCAAAGTCATTGCTTCCGCCAATGCGTTTTCTGAAGTCTCAGTGAAATCAACGGGGACAAGGATTTTTTTAATTTCATTCTGGTTCATAAAAATAGTATTTTAGATTTTTGAGATTAATATAAATCAACACAATTTACCTATCAAATGTGGGTTTTTTGTTTTCTTCTAATGTTATATCATTATCATAAAGTTTTATATAATTGCTAGAAATAATACTGGTAGATGACTGGGAAAATCAAACTACTTTATTAGTCTACCAATACCATTACCTAAAAAGAAGTAGAAAAAACAATATCCATTAAAGCATTTTTCTTAGCTCTTTTATACTTGATGAAGATTTAAGCTTTCCAGCCTTATAATTTTTTTTAGATTGCAATGTATTTTGATATATTTCATCTCTTCGGGCTTCTGAGATATTATTATGCAGTAATGTCTGTAACTCCTCCCGCTCTTGTAGGGAAAGGTGGTATACAGCATCCACAATATTGTTAAAAGAAGGGTTATTGAAATCCATAATTATATGCAAAGCTAAATCTTAATTTTGTGAATCCCAAAATAGTTTTTTGTGGTTGGTATATCATCGCCAACCACAAAAAACACAATATTTAATTACCTCGAGAACATCAACTCCCTATACTTAGGCAATACCCACATTTGATCTTCAACCATAAACTCAAGATTATCGGCATGTTCACGAATGGTATCTAAATAGGGTCTTACTTTATCGCAGTAGTCGATGGCTCGCTTGTGCATGTCTTCTACATTGTTGGCTACACGGCGGGCTTCGGTCATATTATCTACTCCTGTTTTAATAGCTTTTATATGATTGCTTATTTCTATCACTAAATCCATTTGTGTTTTATAATGCTCAGCTTTTAATCCTGCATTTTTTAGTGAATCTATATTTTTGGCAAGCTCGGTTTGATATTTTAATGCTACAGGAATTACTTGCGTAGTAGCCATCTCTCCCAATACACGACTTTCAATTTGTATCTTTTTCACATAAGTTTCTAACATAATTTCGTGACGGGCTTCCAATTCGCGTTCGTTAAATACTCCTAATGTATTAAATAATTTTTTAGAGGCCTTGCTCATATAAGCATCCAATGCTTTGGGGGTGGTTTTTATATTACTCAATCCACGCTCTTCAGCTTCTTTCACCCATTCATCACTATATCCATTTCCTTCAAACAATATACGTTTGCTTTTGGTTTGGTACTTACGCAAAACGGTTATAATAGCATTGTTTTGGCTGGTCTCTCCCTCTTTCATCAGTTGTTCTACCTCGGCTTTAAAATCTTTGAGTTGTTGTGCCACAATCGTATTTAATACTATCATACAGTTTGCACAATTGGCACTGCTACCCACCGCTCTAAATTCAAATTTATTCCCAGTAAATGCAAAAGGACTGGTACGATTTCTATCCGTATTATCTAATAATATTTCTGGGATTTTTTTTATCTGAAGTTTTAAATCTTGCTCTAAACGTGGGCGACCTATTTTATTATACTCTTTTTTAAAGTCGTTCAATACCTTGGTAAGTTGGCTACCAATAAATACTGACATGATAGCGGGCGGTGCCTCGTTAGCACCTAGGCGGTGATCATTGCCGGCATGAGCGATAGATGCACGTAATAAATCGGCATGGTCGTGAACAGCTTTAATAGTATTGATAAAAAAAGTAAGGAACTGTAAATTATTTTTCGGAGTTTTTCCTGGCGATAATAAATTCACTCCGGTATCTGTTATAATACTCCAGTTATTATGTTTGCCCGATCCATTTACACCAGCATAGGGTTTTTCGTGAAGCAATACTTTCAAACTATGCTTTTTTGCTATACGTTCCATCAAATCCATCAACAACTGATTATGGTCAATAGCTAAATTTACTTCTTCATACATAGGAGCACATTCGTATTGTGCGGGAGCAACTTCATTGTGACGTGTTTTTAAAGGAATGCCCAATTTGATAGCTTCGCATTCCACATCAACCATATAACTATGTATACGCTCAGGAATAGAACCAAAATAATGGTCATCTAATTGTTGTCCTTTTGCTGGAGCATGACCCAGTAGTGTGCGACCCGTCAATACCAAATCTGGGCGTGCATTATATAAGGCTTCATCTACCAAAAAATATTCTTGCTCTATACCTAATGATGCATGAGCCCTACGCACATCACGGTCGAAATAGCTGCGGCAAATATCCACGGTTGCTTCTTCCATAATATTTAATGCTTTTAATAAAGGTGCTTTATAATCGAGAGCCTCGCCGGTATAACTTACAAATATGGTAGGTATACACAATGTTTTACCACTTGGATTATCTATTAAAAATGCAGGCGATGAGGGATCCCAAGCTGAGTAACCACGGGCTTCGAACGTATTACGAATTCCACCATTGGGAAAACTAGAAGCATCGGGTTCTTGTTGCACTAGTGCATTGCCGCTAAATTTTTCCATAGCTTTACCATTTCCATCGGGTTCAAAAAAAGCATCATGTTTTTCTGCAGTAGTTCCTGTTAGTGGTTGGAACCAATGCGTATAATGCGTGCACCCCATTGATATAGCCCATTGCTTCATAGCAGTAGCAATTTGGTCGGCATGCTTGCGATCTACTGATGAGCCGTTTTTTATAGAATCTTGGATGGCATGAAAAGCTTCCTTGCTTAAATGTGCTTTCATATTCTCATAGCCAAATACATTAACGCCATATATATCGCTGAGACGTTGGGGAGGCTTTACTTCGAGCGGCTTGCGAGACTCGATAATTTCTAGGGCTTTAAAACGCATAATTTTGGGGGTGGGTGGGTGTTTTTAATTGTTTGCAAAGATAGCGGCATTTTATTCCTTAAAAAACCAAATGTGAATAAGAATTGGATAAATTTGATGTGAATTTTAAAAAATATAGGAGCTAAATGTCAAAATTTAAAGCTTAATGTTTAAAATTGAGAAAATCATAAGAAATTTTTATCCGAAAAATGAAATTTTCAATAAACTTCCTACTCAAAAATCATTTTACCTACACATTTTGTAAAATATAGAAAGATATGGCTAATTAATTTTAAAATATGCATCGTGAATTACAATCATTTCCCCTTTGAGCCCAATCCCCAAATCCCGAATCCCGAATCCAAATTCCTAAACTACCTTTGCCACATGTTATATAGAATTTGTACTTTTATAGGCGGACTCACACGGTTATTTTTCTTTAGGAAAATATATATAAACAAGCCCGAGGTATTGAAAAAGCCAGGCCCTATGATACTTGCCTGCACCCACCCTGATGCATTTTTGGATGGTGTTACTCTTTGCACTTTGTTCGATGTACCTGTACATATACTTACCCGCGGCGATGTGTTTAAAAAACCACGTGCCCGCAAAATACTGGAAGCTATAAATGCTATTCCTATATATAGAATGAGTGAAGGAAAAGAAAACCTGAGTTTAAATGATGAAACATTTAATGCCAGTAAAAATGTAATGATTGATAAGGAGGCCGTGCTTATATTTTCAGAAGGATTATGTGTGAATGAATGGAAACTTCGCCCTTTGAAGAAAGGCACAGCACGCTTGGCTTTTCAAGGATGGAACCACCCGCAAATTGGACACCATTTAGTAGTGCAACCTGTAGGAATTAGTATTAGCTCGTACCGAAAATTTGGTAAAAGATTGGTGCTTAAATTTGGTGAACCTATTACCGCTGACCAATTTGAAAACACTGAAATAAATGGCAAAAATATTTTAGAATTCAACAAACTATTATATGCTCAACTAAAACCAAATATTATAGAAAAACCCGAAGATATTTCAGAAGAAGAATTTGAAGAAAAATTCCATACCGGCAATTTTGAAATGTTTAAAACCGTAACAGGATTTAACAAAGTATTATATTATATATTTTTGGGAATACCTGCCTTGGCAGGCTTCTTATTAAATGCTCCTGTATTTTTTCCTGTTAGAAACTTGGCAAGAAAGTTTACCAAAAACTCAGTGTTCTACGATTCTGTTTTATTTGGTATGCTCCTAATTTTATATCCTATATATTGTATTTTAATTGCTATAATAGTTGGATTTTTTTGCGGAATTTGGGCAGGATTAGCCGCTTTTATTCTATTACCATTATTGGGTAAAATTACCACCGAAGTAAAAAATATATAGACTCGCCATTGTGGTTGGTGAAAACACACAACCACAAGCAGCGTTTAATTTGCAAACACTGATTACTGACTATTACCTACTATATTTCCACACACTGATAATAAAAGGGCAATGATTTTATAACCCTTTTATATTTATTATTGCAGTATGAACACAAGGATTATCCTTTCCCTCGCATTTTTTCTCATTATCAGTCAATTTGTAGTTGCACAATCCCCACGAGTATTAGCTGGCCCAATGCTTGGTTATGCCGAACACCGCGAATGCCTAGTATGGGTGATGACCAAATGTGCCAAAAAAATAAAACTCAATTACACCTGCGAGTCGGATACTTTGGTTAAAGGAGAAATAATATATTATAGTAAAACCAATGAGGTATGCGAACACAATATTAGCAAGATTATTATACCCAATCTTGAACCTGGCAAATCTTATAGTTATAAATTAACCCTCGACGAGGTGCATTATAAAACAGAAACCCCTCTTAAGTTTAAAACAAAAGATTTGTGGGAATTTCGCAAAGATGCCCCCGCATTTAGTTTTGTTACAGGCTCGTGTGCCTATATAAACGACTCCATTTACGACCGCCCGGGCGAGCCCTATGGACAGAGCCCGCAAATATTTAAAAGCATGGCTGAAACCCCCGGCCAGTTTATGTTGTGGTTGGGCGACAATACTTATTTACGCGAGGTAGACATGAGTAGTGAGAGTGGTATAAAGTACCGGTATTTCCATACCCGAAAACAAAAAGAAATGCAAAAACTTTTAGCCACCAAAAACAATTATGCAATATGGGACGATCATGATTATGGCCCAAATAATTCATGTAAAACGTATGAATTAAAAAATACCACCCTTCAAACTTTCAAAGAGTATTGGGGGAATAAAACTTATGGGCAAGATGGGGAGGGAATATATTCGAAAATGCAATGGAGCGATTGCGATTTCTTATTGTGCGACAACCGATATTTTAGAGATGCAGAAGAAATGCCCGACACCCTTTTAGCCCACAAAACCCAGTTGGGTTGCAAGCAAATGGACTGGCTTAAACAGTCGTTGGTAGCTTCGAGGGCGTCATTCAAGTTTATAGTAATGGGAGGGCAATTCCTCAATACCAACACCGACCAAGAATCGTATGCACAGTATTTAAAAGAGCGAAAAGAATTGTTAGATTTTATTACCCAAATGAATATAAAAGGCGTTGTGTTTATAAGCGGCGATAGGCATCATACCGAAATTTTAAAACTTGAAGTAGGCGACACCATTCAAAAAAATACTGACCCAGTCCCTCCTGTTAAAGAAAAGAAGAAAAAAGATAAAAAAAATAAAGTAGATGAAAAGAATACAAGTTCAGAAGAAGAGGAGCCTGAAACACCCCATGGAAAAATATATTATGAACTTACCTGCTCACCCATGACCAGCAAAGGAAGCAATGTACTAAAAACGAAAGAAGCAGTGAACCCCTTGCGAATACAACAAACCTTAGTAACGGAGCCAAACTATTGCCAGCTCACCGTTTCCGGAGCCAAAAACAATAGAAACCTTCTTATTAAATGTTATAATACCAAAGGAGAACTGAAATGGGAATTCACCATTAATCAACAGGAGTTACAGTAACAAAGGCTTGTAAAATTAGGAAAATTGGTGTAACTTGGTTTACCTTTGCACGCAAAGTACCCCTGAAGTATCATGTTTAAAGGAATAGCCATATTAATATTTACTGCAATTACTGAGTTAATCGGACCCAGTATTCAGTTCGATTCCGAGAAATATGATTTTGGTTCTATTAAAGAAGGAACCATTGTTACCCATACTTTCACTTTTAAAAATAGCGGCGACCAACCTCTTATTATCAATAAAGTTTCCCCATCGTGCGGATGCTTGGTTTCGTTCTTTTCAAAAGAGCCCATTCCTCCAGGTGGCGAGGGCACTATCACGGTTAAGTTTAATACCAAAAGCAGACCCCTCGGATCTAATATTAAAAGTTTTTTAGTATATAGTAACGCCATTAACCAGCCCCATACTATTTATTTAAAAGGTCATATTTTACCGAAGAAGTAGGAATAAAAAAGGAGTAAGGGATAAGGAGCTTACGCCAACTGACCCCATATCCGAACACAATTCCTCCTTATTCCTTACCCCTCATTCCTCCTTCCTTATTCCTTGCTCCTTATTCCTCTATCCTGAATCCCAAGTTTTCTGCTTAATTTTGCACGCTTAAAAAAAAATAAAAATATAATATGATTATTGGAGTACCCAAAGAAATTAAAAACAACGAAAACCGTGTGGCACTTACGCCCGCAGGCACCGCTGAATTTGTAAAACATGGCCATGCTGTATACGTACAAGCTACTGCTGGTAATGGCAGTGGTTTTAGCGACGAAGAATATGTTCAGGCAGGAGCTAAAATGCTTTCTACTATTGAAGAAGTATATGCCATTGCCGAGATGATTATTAAAGTGAAAGAGCCTATCGCTTCAGAATATAACCTTATTAAGAAAGATCAGTTACTGTTCACCTATTTCCACTTTGCAAGTTACGAACCCTTATTGCATGCCATGATTGAGCGTGGTGCCGTATGCCTTGCTTATGAAACTGTAGAACGCGACCGTGCCCTTCCACTACTTATACCTATGAGCGAAGTAGCAGGACGTATGAGTATACAAGAAGGTGCCAAATATTTAGAAAAACCAATGGGTGGCCGTGGCATTTTGCTAGGCGGCGTTCCCGGTGTTAAACCTGCTGAGGTTATTGTACTAGGTGGAGGTATAGTTGGTACACAAGCCGCCAAAATGGCTGCAGGACTAGGTGCCCACGTAACTATTATGGATATTAGCCTAAACCGTTTGAGACAATTAGATGATACCATGCCTGCCAATGTGCAAACAGAATACAGCAATGAGTATAATATTCGCCGTGCTATAAAAACTGCCGATTTAGTAATTGGTGGTGTATTAATACCCGGTGCTAAAGCTCCCCATTTAATTACCCGTGCCATGTTGCCCACCATGAAGCCCGGTGCTGTAATAGTGGACGTAGCTATCGACCAAGGTGGATGTTTCGAAACCTCGAAACCTACTACCCATGCCGACCCTACTTATGTTATAGATAATGTAATCCATTACTGCGTAGCCAATATGCCCGGTGCAGTTCCTTATACTTCTACTTTGGCTTTAACCAATGCTACACTTCCTTATGCTTTGCAATTAGCCAACAAAGGATGGAAACAAGCCTGCAAAAACATGCCCGATTTAAAATTGGGATTGAATGTAATTGATGGCAAAATTGTATATGCTGGCGTAGCCGAAGCTTTCAATATGCCATTGGTTGATGTTGAGAGTTT
>JANYDJ010000036.1 GCA_025363675.1 Flavobacteriaceae bacterium
TGTGAATCAGATAGTGCAAGTTTTTTAACTTGCGTGAACTAGCCATATATAGTCTCGTCAGTCAAGAGACTGACTGTATGGTACTCACAAGTTACGCTTCGCTAAACTTGCGAAGGCGAATTGAAAGTGAAAAAGAAGCTCAAAAATCTGCTAAAATTCAAGCTGACAAGCAAAAGGAAGAAGAACAACAAATTGACAATTTCAGCGGCAGTTGGAAATTATGCGATGACCATCATAAAGCAAAATATGATTGTGAAATTATTAAACAAGGGAGTGTTTATGATCTGAGGGTTAATGGGAGTGATTTTATTTTAGATAAAAAAACCAATGAACTACTTTCAGGTGTTGGAGGGTTAGTTACAATTAGGTATGACAAGTCTAGCAATCATTTATTCCTTAATGATACTGGGCCATTAAGAGAATTATGCCGAGTGTGGCATTAATATATCTAATTACCCCTGCTGCATATTCTCCGAAGGCAAGTTAAACATCCAGCGGATGCCGAAGCGGTCGAGGCAGCAGCCCCAGTAGCCCCAAAACTCGTCACGCATGGGTGCCAAGTCGCTTCCGCCTTGCGAGAGGGCAGCAAACAACTTGTCGGCCTCTTCGCGGCTGTCGGGTTGTAGGCTAATGGTGGTATTGTTGCCAATAACCAGTTTGTGGCCCATGCTTTCTAGCATATCGGTTCCCATAATTTGGGTGCCGCCCAGTATGGGCAGTGCCACATGCATTACGGCGTTTTGCTCGTTCTCGGGCAATGCGGGTGCATCGGGGTTTGGGGGCATGTCCTTCATATACATAAAGGGTGCAGAAAACTCAGTTGCAAAAGTGGCTTTGTAGAAATTGAAAGCTTCCTGGCAATTGCCCTGGAAGTTAAGATAGATTGATACGTTACTCATGTTTTTATAATAGTTTTTTTAGGGTGCAAATATGGGGGGAAATTTGGTGAAATGGCAAGGGGGGCTTACTCACCTCATCCGGCCTGCGGCCACCTTCTCCACCTGGAGAAGGACAAAGCTATTAATGGAGAGAGATGGTACTCTTCGGGAATTTCAAAACGGTCGCACCCGTCATAGTTATTGATGAGATGCAAAGAGTAAGATGGGTGCTATAATATAATGTTGCCCGATTAGTACCGTCCTTCTCCCTGCGGAGAAGGATAAGAGGATGAGGTTACTATTGCACCACCTCAAAATCCAACTGTCTTTTTTCCAGATTGGCCTTGGCTACCCTTATCTTAATTGGATCGCCGAAGGTAAATTTGTACTTGCGGTTTTTCAGGGTCATGCTGCTTTCGTCGAAGGAGAAGGGGCCGCCGCTCATGGTATTGCTGCGTATCATGCCCTCGCATTTGTTTTCTACCACTTCTACAAACACGCCCCATTCAGTTACGCCCGATATAATACCATCGAACACTCGGCCTACATTGGTTTGCATCAGCTCTACCTGTTTGTATTTGGTGCTGGCACGCTCGGCCTCGGTGGCTTGTATCTCCTGCTGGCTGCTGTGTTTGCAATATTCTTCGTATTTTAATGCATCGGCATTTTTACCCGATGCTAGGTAATGCTCCACCAGTCTGTGCACCATTACATCGGGGTAGCGGCGAATGGGTGAAGTGAAGTGGGTATAATAATCGAAAGCCAAACCGTAGTGCGAGGTTTCTTTGGTGGTATATAGTGCCTTTGCCATGGTGCGAATAGCCATTCCCTGTAATATGTTTTGCTCGGGTTTGCCTTCAATATTTTCGAGCAGGGCATTAAGGTTGTGCGATAGCTTGGCAATATTTTTCACCTCGATACGGTGGCCAAACTTGCGGGCAAGTTTTTCAAATGCGGCAAGTTTATCCATATTGGGCTTATCGTGCACACGGTATACAAAAGTTAGTTTGGAAGGCCTGCCATCTTTGCCTTTGCCAGCATATTCAGCAATCTTTCTGTTTGCCAATAGCATAAAGTCTTCTATAAGTTTATGGGCATCTTTCCGTTCTTTTATATATACAGAAAGCGGTTTTCCGTTTTCGTCTAGTTTGAATTTTACCTCGGCCGTTTCAAAAGAAATAGCTCCGTTTTTAAACTTTGCTGCTCTAAGGGCATGGGCAATTTTGTTAAGTGTGAGCAGCTCATTGGCAAGCGGGCCTGCTTTGTTTTCTAATACTTCTTGGGCATCTTCGTAAGCAAATCTTTTGGTGGAACGTATCACAGTTCTGCCAATCCAGGTATCATATACAGTACCATTAATGTCCATTTCAAATACTGCCGAGAAACAAAGTTTGTCCTCATCAGGCCGCAGCGAACAGAGGCCGTTCGACAACTTCTCTGGAAGCATGGGTATGGTTCTATCAACCAAATAAACCGAGGTGGCACGCTTGTATGCTTCTTGGTCCAGCAAGCTGCCCGGTGTTACATAGTGCGACACATCGGCAATATGAACCCCAACACGATAACGACCGTCGCCAAGGTCTTCGTACGATATAGCATCGTCAAAATCTTTGGCATCGGCTGGGTCTATGGTAAAAGTAGTAATGCCTCTAAAATCTCTGCGTTTGGCAATTTCTTCTTGGCTTATAGTGGTTGGAATTTGGTCGGCTTCTTTCTCCACTTCGGGTGGAAACTTGGTAGCAAAGCCAAACTCAGCTACAATAGCGTGCATTTCTGTATCGTTATTTCCGGGCCTGCCCAATAGTTCTAATACCTTGCCGGTGGGCGAAAGTTTGGGGTTTTCCCAACCGGTCATTCGCACCAATACTTTGTCGCCATCTTTAGCCTGTAGGGCATCTTTAATGGGTATATGTATTTGGGTATACATTTTACGATCGTCAGCATCAAGCGTACCGTAGTTTCCATTGATTTGTATAATACCCACCCAGTCGGTTTTTTTGCGACTGATTATTTCTGCTACACGACCAAAAGGCTTTCCGTTTTGCAAGCCCTTTTCTAATATCACCCTCACCTTGTCGCGGTCAAGGGCAGTATTCAGCATGTCTTTGCTAATAAAAACATCGGGAGTTCCATCATCACAAATCAAATAACCATTTGCTTTTTGGTTCAGGTCTAAAATTCCTTCTTTCGATAGGGGAATATATTTTTGAATATAACGACCAGTCGATATTTCTTCTATATCGCCTTCGTGTTTCAGTTGGTCTAATACCAAGTGAAGGGTCTCCATATCATTTTTGTTGCCGATAAATAGTTTTGAGCCAAGTTGCTTGGCATTAAATGGTTTGTTGCCGAAGCTTTGTATAGCGTCTAAACAGGTTTTAATAAATTCTTTGAGTGGTGTTGCCATAATAAAGGTGCAAGTTGCAGCATAATAACGGTTTGGTAAAATTAAGTTTTTTTAACCAAGCTTTAATAGCAGCAGAAACGGTTAAATATTCCGTTTAAATAATAAGAGAAGCAATGAATATTCCCGAACATGCTAAATTGTTGAGCATACACTCGTTGAGATTGCCGCGTCGGAAGCCTCCTCGCAATGACGGGCTTAAAGAGTAAAGAGTTCATTCTAATTTTTTTTGGCGGTTTACGAGGCTTAACTTTGCCGCCCGAAACATATATTCAGTTTCGGTTTATTCCTTTCACAAAAAAATGAAAATATTAGTCTGTATAAGCAATGTACCCGACACCACTACCAAGGTAACATTTACCGAGGGAAACACCCAGTTTAACAATACGGGAGTACAATATATTATAAATCCCTACGACGAATTGTCATTGACCAAGGCTTTGGAACTTACCGAAGCACAGGGAGGAACTGTTACTGTAATTAATGTGGGATTGGTAGATACCGAAGCAAATATTCGCAAAGCATTGGCTATTGGGGCACACGATGCTATTAGAATAAATGCCACACCGGTAGATGCATATTATGTAGCCGAACAAATAGCCGAAGTTGCTAAAAATGGCGGTTATGATATAGTGATGACGGGCCGCGAATCGATAGATTATAATAGCGGACAAGTATGCGGCTTGCTTGCAGAAATGCTTGGCTGGCCAGGAATTAATGTGATTACAAAAATTGATATAGAAGACGGCAAAGCTATTTGCGAAAGAGATATTGATGGTGGTAAAGAAAAAGTAAGCTGCCCATTGCCCTGCGTAATATCAGCACAAAAAGAACTAACAGAACCTCGCATACCAAACATGCGTGGCATTATGGCAGCCCGCAGCAAACCATTACAGGTATTAGAGCCTACATCGAACGAACCCTACACCAAAATTTCGGTATATGAAATGCCACCTGCAAAAAGCAGTTGTAAAATGATAGATGCAGCAAATGCAGGTCAGTTAATAGACCTATTGCACAACGAAGCCAAAGTAATTTAATTAGTATTATATATTACAAACATGAACGTATTAGTATTTGCCGAACATATAGATGGGTCATTTAAAAAATCGACTTTTGAAGCTATTTCTTATGCCAAGGCTATAACAGGAACCTCTTCTGTAACAGCAGTTGTGATAGGTGAAATAGATTCATCAAAACTATCAGAACTTGGAAAATATGGAGCCAGCAAAGTGCTTCACAATTCACAAGCATTATATAATACTTTTGATGGAGCAGCTTATGCAAGTATTATAGCAAGTGCAGCACAAAAGGAGCAAGCCAGAGTATTGGTAATATCGAACAGCTATTGCGGAAAGAATATAGCCCCGCGAGTGGCGGTTAAATTAAAAGCAGGTATTGTATCAGGTGTGGTTAGTTTACCAAAGATTGATGGAACGAGTTTCATAGTTCGCAAACCTGTGTTTAGTGGCAAAGGCTTGGCCGATGTTGCTATAGAAACCGATATAAAAATATTGGCAATAACACCAAACTCGTATCAGTTGAACGAAAGCCCAACAGATGCAGCTATTGAAAATATACAAAGCGATGCACAGCCAGCTTGCCAAAGCATGGAGATAAAACGTGTAACAGGCAAAATACCGTTAACAGAAGCAGAGATAGTAGTGAGCGGTGGTCGTGGATGGAAAGGCCCCGAAAACTGGGGGATGATAGAAGAGCTGGCACAAATACTAGGCGGAGCAACCGCATGCAGCAAGCCTGTAAGCGATATGCACTGGAGAGGGCACGAGGAGCATGTGGGGCAAACAGGGATTACTATTAAGCCCAATTTATATATAGCTACAGGAATTAGCGGAGCCATTCAACACTTAGCGGGTGTAAGCTCATCGAAAGTGATTGTGGTGATAAATAAAGACCCAGAAGCTCCTTTTTTTAAAGCTGCAGATTATGGAATAGTAGGAGATGTATTTGAGGTAATGCCCCAAATAATTGATGCCGCAAAAAAATTCAAAGCATCATCCAATTAATATATAATAACAGTACATTTGTATTATAATATAAATACGATAAAACATTTTTTAAATTGAACAAAGTACAACTTAGCGTAATCGGTCTAACATCGGGGCAAACACAAGGTTCTTATACCCTTATATTGGGCGAAAAGAATGGGAGGCGTAAGCTAGCTATCATCATAGGTAGTTTTGAGGCACAAAGTATTGCGATAGAGATAGAAAAAATTGTTCCTTTCAGACCCATGACCCACGATTTGTTTGTTAGCCTTTCGCATTTGTTTGACATAGAACTGCAAGAAATAATGATTCACAAACTACAAGAAGGCGTATTTTATGCCAAATTGGTTTGTGTAAAGAATGGCGAAACCCACGATATTGATGCACGCACCAGCGACGCCATAGCTTTAGCGGTTAGGTTTAAATGCCCTGTTTACACCACAGATGAAATTATGCTTGCAGCGGGGCATGAAATTAATATTGAAGAAAAGATAGAGGACGAAAGCGATGATATCGCCGATGAGGAATTTGAGCCAGAAAGAACACATATTCCCGGATTTGAACTAGACGAGTTTTCAAGTTTAAGCCAAGAGGAACTAAACATATTGCTGGATGAAGCAATAAAAATTGAGGATTACCAGAGAGCAGCACTTATTAGAGACGAGCTGAACAAAAGGACTTAAAAAAGAACTTATTTCTTCGCCTCTAACAATTTTGATTTGAAACCGATGGTAAAGCCACAGGTAAAATCAATGAAAGCAGCACCAAGTGTTTTACCCTTTATACCTGGGCGAGAGCCCATTTCTGTTTTAAAGTTAAACCCGAGAATTTTTGGGTTAGGATCGGCAAAAAACCACCCAATTTTCCAGCCACTATATTTTTTTGCATCTATATGCATATCATATCTACTGCCGTCTTTTAAATATACATCACTAACCAGAATAGCAGGAGCAAATAAGTAGTCTATGTAAAACCAACTCAACTTTTTATTCGATCTACGGCCATAACCATCGGCATACACAGATAGGTTGGTGATAGACTTGAAAGATATACCAGCACTAAGCACAAAAGTATTCAGTACGCTATAACCATTATAGATTGAACTCCCTCCTTTGGAAGTGCCGTATTCGCCTATTTTTAAGGTATCTGTTTTATCGGCAGTGTTAACCCCATATAATTTATTTTTAATATCGTTAAAAGCTATAGCGGTTCTCATATTATACATGCCACCTTTTAATGATACTATTTTACGCACATGTGCAGGAACGGAAATAGATTTTGAATTGGTATAAGTGTATCCTCCCGACGAATAAGACGAGGAACTAAGGACTACAGGCAAATAAGTACTTTTGTTTTTATCTATAAAATTAAACAAAGCACAGGCTTCCATTCTCGATAGTTTTGGTAAAACTCCATCTTTGGCGGAGTTAGGCAAATCTAAACCAGCATGCGTGCGGCCATTGATATCTAAGTACGCTTTTCTAAATCCAGCCATTACCGAAAGTCTTTTACCAATATCTACCCTAGCCTCGGCTTGCCAACCTATGGTGATGTTAACCCCCCAGGCATCGGCATAAAAAGGGACAAGGTCAATTTGGATTGGTTTAACATTATAGGGGTCATCCTCTTTTACTTTATAACTAATGGTTTGAGACAAAGAAGACTGAGACCACAGAGTAACAGCAAGTAAAAAAAAGAATATTCTTCTCATGGTTTTGTTTTTTTAGTTGTGGGGCAAAGGAAATATAGAAAGTACATGTAACCCAATACCATGTGAAGGGTATTTTTTAACAAATGAGCATATTTTTGCAGAAATTTAACACGTACCAAACTTGAGCAGAAATAAAAAACTAGCACGCTTTGCTGAATTCTCCCAATTCTCAAACACCCACGAAACCAAAGAAGGGTTGAAGGGCAATTGGAAAACAAAAATATTCAAGAATAATAACCCAGTAGTATTAGAACTAGCTGCAGGCAAGGCAGAGTATACGGTGGGCATGGCTCGCTTGTTTCCCGATAAAAACTTTGTAGCTATTGACAAGAAGGGCAATAGAATGTGGGTGGGGGCAAAAAAGACACAAGAAGAAAATCTGATTAATACCGCATTTATCCGCACCCAAATAGATTTTTTAACAGATTGGTTTGGCCATAACGAGGTAGATGAAATATGGATTATACACCCCGATCCGCAAATTGATAAAGCCCGAAAAAGATTAACTGGCCCGATGTTTATTCCTCGCTATCGAGAAATATTAAGACCAGGTGGCATTATACATTTAAAAACAGATAGCACTTTGTTATATGAGTATACTTTAGAAATTATTGAGCAAGAGAACCTGAAATTGATAAACCACCATCCCGATATATATCATTCAGAACTGTATAATGAAGTACTTGCTATTAAAACTTATTACGAGCAAATGTTTACGGCAAAAGGTGAAACAATAAAATATATATCTTTCACCCTCGATTAGTTAAGTGTTATAGGCTTTTGTGCGTTACCCTCAAGCCAATACCCTTAACACCCGTTAAGTTGTCAGTCCGCATCATTTGGCGGAATTCGAAACGATACTTGCCTGCTTTTTTTAGCACCACTTCTTTAAATTTATCTTCATCAATAAGGCGGTAATCATATATATCGCCAAGGCCATGCCCCAGCCACTTGCCATTATCTTCGGCTAGTTTATATTCTACTAATTCCTTGGTGAGCCGGCCATCGGGGTTGTAAGCGTACACCAATAAGAAAATATTGCTATAAGGATAAGTTGCGGCAATTCTTAAATTGGTATGAAAATCATACACGCCCGTAGTATCGGTTATATCAAATTCAAAAGGAATTTTAAGGGTTTTGGCCCAGCTACCATTGTCAATGTATATATTTTTTTCAAACACGCGGTCGTTCTCAAAAGCAGAGGCAATGAATAAAACCAAGCCAACCAATGTGAAAAGGACTATAGAGATATAATTTTTTACAGATTTCAATTGCTTGCAAAAGTAATAAGCAAATAGACATTTTTTTGATGCAGGTTTATAATTATCATATTTTATATTTGTGACATCTTAAAACAAAAACCCAGTTGTTAGGTGTTATGAATGTATGAAAATAGGAATTGTGTGTTTCCCAACATATGGAGGTAGCGGAGTTGTGGCTACAGAATTAGGCAAGGCCTTGGCTGCCCGAGGACATCAAATACATTTTATCTCGTACAATTTACCGGCACGCGTAGATATTTTTAACAATAATTTGTTTTACCACGAGGTGAATGTGAGCAGTTATCCCTTATTTGATTATCCCCCTTATGAAACATCCTTGGCCAGCCAAATGGTTAATATAGTTAAGAATGAAAAGTTAGATGTGCTACATGTACATTATGCTATCCCGCATGCTTCAGCAGCAATTTTTGCCAAACAAATTTTGGCAGCAGAAGGCATATATATTCCTGTAGTTACCACCTTGCACGGCACGGATATTACCTTGGTGGGCAAAGACCCGCTATATGAACCCGTGGTGAGCTATTCTATTAAACAAAGCGAAGTAGTTACTGCGGTATCAGAAAGTTTGAGGGTGGATACTTATAAGCATTTTCATGTGGAGCAAAAAGAGATAAAAGTGATTCCAAACTTTATAGATTTCAGCAAGTTCAGCAAACAGAAAGTAGAGCATTTTAAAAAACTGATAGCACCCAATGGCGAGCATCTCGTAGTTCACACATCCAATTTTAGAAAGGTGAAAAGGGTGGATGATGTAGTGAAAATTTTTGCGGGGATAATTAAAGAAGTTCCTGCCAAACTATTGCTTATCGGCGATGGTCCAGAGCGTGCAAATATAGAACAGTTAACCAGAGAGCTTGGTGTGAACAATAGTACCACTTTTTTGGGCAAGCAGGATGCCATTGACGAGATAATGTCAGTAAGCGATTTGTTTTTGTTGCCTTCCGAACAGGAAAGCTTTGGGTTGGCGGCATTGGAAGCCATGGCTTGCGAAGTACCTGTTGTATCGAGCAATGCTGGAGGTATTGCAGAGATGAATCTCGACGGCTTTAGTGGTTTTAACTGCAATGTGGGCGATGTGGAGACGATGACAAAAAGAGCTTTGGAAATATTATCAAACGCAGAAACTTTAGCCAAGTTTAAGAGCCAAGCTTTTCTACAAGCTAAAAAGTTTGACATTGAAAACATATTGCCAATGTACGAAGATGTTTACGAGAGCCTTTGCACAGCCCACCGACTAGCCTAATATTTGTTTTACCAAGGCACCAATGGTTTTGCCATCGGCTTTTCCAGCAAGTTGTTTCATAGCCACGGGCATTATTTTTCCAGTATCGGCAGCCGATGTGGCACCCACTTCAGCAATTATTTTTTCAAGCACCGAACGTAATTCGCTTTCATCCATTTGCACCGGGAGGAAAGTATTAATTACGTCAAGTTCTTCTTGTTCTTTTAGGGCAAGCTCAGGACGGTTGTTCTGCGTAAAAATCTCCAAACTGTCTTTGCGTTGTTTCGCAAGTTTTTGAAGAATTTGTATAGCTTTTTCATCGCTTACTTCTTCTGCTGCCCCTTTTTCAGTAGCAGCTAAAAGTAGGGCTGCTTTTATGGAACGTAATGCACGAAGTTTAGCTTCTTCTCTCGCCAACATAGCTTTTTTAATGTCGTCGTTAATTTGATTGGAGATACTCATCATTATTATATATTATAGTTTTTTCTTGCTCATAAGCGGTTTAATTTTGCAGGCTCAAAACAAAAACGTAAAACGTGCAAAACACCGAAGAAGAAGGGCAACAAAATTACAGCCCAATGTTTATTATAGGAAATACTATTGTGAGCAATGAGATTGTGGAACAAAATTTTGTGTGCAATATTGAAAAATGCAAGGGTGCTTGCTGTATTGAAGGCGACCAAGGTGCTCCGCTTGACCCTGAAGATATACAACGTATCACAGAGCATATAATGAATATAAAACCCTACATGTCAGAAAAAGGGAAGAAGCTGTTGGCTGAAAAAGGGTTTTATGAAATTGATAGCGACGGAGATAAAGTGACCACCTGCCTGCCAACGGGAGAATGTGTTTTTGTGGTATACGACAATTTAAACTTGGGCTGTGCTATACAAAAAGCAAATGCAGAGCAGAAATTTGATTATCCCAAACCTATTTCTTGTCACTTATATCCTATTAGGGTTTCTAATTTTAAACAATATGATGCGTTGGGCTACCATGAGTGGCAAGTATGTTCTCCTGCCTGTGCACTTGGGAAACAACTAAAGGTGCCAGTATATAAATTTTTACAAGAGCCGTTAGTCCGCAAGTACGGCCAGCAGTGGTGGGACGAATTGGATACCATTGCAAAAGACTGGGGCAAGTAATTGATACTATATTTGCCGGAGACTTCATAATAACAATATCCATTTGAGTTTCGTAAAAAACCTAGCCTCTCAAACAGCCCTGTATGGCCTCACAAATATGTCGAGGCTAATCAATTTTTTGATTTTGGCCAAGCTTCATTCCACCGTTTTAAGTCAAGTGGAGAGCGGGGTTCAGGGCAATTTTTATTCCTATATCTCTTTTTTCAATGTACTTTTTACTTATGGTTTAGAGACCGCATTTTTTAGATTTGCAAGTAAAACCGCAGACCCGAAATCGGTTTTTGGAACAGCTTATATATCATTAATGGTTAGCTCGGTATTGCTCATCTTTTTAGGGTGGACGATATGGCCAAGCTTAGCAGGATTAACGGGATTTGCATCGCAACCAAAATACTTAATATATTTAGCGGCAATTTTATTGGTTGATACATTAGCTGCCATTCCTTATGCCAGATTAAGGCAGCAAAATAAACCTATCAAATTTGCGGCAATAAAAATAGCAGGAATGCTTGCATTTTTATTGCTTAATCTTTTTTTCTTATGGTTTTGCCCTGCGGTTTCTGAAGGAAAATTTTGTGGTTTTGCTCAGGATTGGATAAATAGTTTTTATGATTCCCAAAATAAGTTGGAGTATATATTTTTGGCCAACCTTTTTTCTAGTCTGCTCAGCTTTATTCTACTGTCTCCACAAATTTTTGGATTCAGATATGGCTTTGATAAACAATTATGGAAGCAAATGATGCAATTTGCTTGGCCATTACTATTGATGGGTTTGTTGGGAATGACTAACGAAACCTTAGACAGAATACTTATCCCAAAATTAATAAATGGGAATGATGGGTTAATACAAAACGGGATATACTCCCAATGTTATAAGATTAGTATTTTTCTAACGGTATTTGTGCAAGCATTTAAGTTTGCAGCGGAACCTTTTTTCTTTTCAAAAGCTAACGACAACAACGCTCAAAAAATATATGCATTGGTAATGGACTGGTTCGTATTGGTTTGTATATTTGTTATTACAATATTGCTATTATATATCGATTTGGCAAAACACCTGTTGGATGAGAAGTTTTGGGAAGGATTAAAGATTGTACCAATTTTACTGTTTGCAAATTTATTTATGGGGATACATACAAACTTAAGTATCTGGTATAAGGTAACAGATAAAACTATTTGGGGTTTCCTTATTGCTATGTGTGGTGCGGTTTTTACTATTACACTAAATATTATCTGGATACCAAAACAGGGATATATGGGAGCAGCATGGGCTACATTAATTAGTTATGCAGCGATGGCTCTTTTAAGTTATTTTATCGGTCAAAAATTTTATAAAATACCCTATAATGTTCTGAGATTTGGGTTATTGCTTTTGTCGGCACTTGTAATAACGAACCTGAGCGATTTTTTGGTTTTATATTTTTATATTACAGAACTTTGGCACAAACTTTTTTTAAACACAGGTTTGCTAATCATTTATATACTTTTTATTGTGAAATTATATATAAAACCTCTGAGCAAAGAAAGTGCGTTATTGTCAGGCCGCTAGTTTTTTGGGTATTGAAAACGAAAAAACACTACCCACACCAAGTTTGCTTTCGAACCATATTTTACCATGATGAAGCTCCACAAAATCTTTACATAGCAATAGGCCCCAACCAGTGCCTGTTTCGCCCGATGTTCCTTGGGCGGTAGGCATATGTTCGGTAAGTAACACCTTACCTACGGCATCGTTAATGCCAACCCCTTGGTCTTTAATGCTTATAATGTGATCATTGTTATCGCTTACATATAAAACCTCAACAGTACTGTTTTTTTGAGAGTATTTAATTGCATTACCTAATAAATTGCGAACTACAGTGCCAATCATATTCTTATCTGCACTTAATAACAATCCCTCCACTGCATTATGTATTATATGTATTTTTTTTATTGAAAAGGAATATTCTACATGTGCGAGCTCTTCATCGATGAGTTGCTTAAACGTGAAAGAAGATATATTTGGTTTTAGAATACCTTGTTTACTTTTTACCCAACCCAATAAATCATCCAATAAGTTTAATGTTTTATTTGCTGAAACTTGAAGCATTTTTACTACTTCGCTATTACGCATGGCTTCATCATCCATTAACATAGCTAACTGCACCATGTTGCTTACTGGGCCTCGCAAATCGTGAGCTAATAGAGATAAAAACTTGTCATGGGAAAGGTTGAGCATGCTCAGTTCCGCAATTTTTTTTTCTAAACGATTTAGTCCATCGTCGTTTTTATATATCGAATTTGAGTTATCCACTTTTTTAATTTTTTCTTACACACGCAATTTTACAAATTAGTAAAAAAGAAAGGGTGTATGGTTTAATTTGTTTCTGTGATAGAAACGAGTTAACAAATGTTCTTTATATTATATAGGTATAAGGAATAGTTGTTATTTCCGCTTTTTATCTTTAACAAAGTTATCACATAAAAAACAACCACCAAATACATTTTTCATATCTCCTTACACAAAAAAACCCAACCAACAGGCCGGGTTTTTATTTTATCGTGTTTTAATATTTACTTGACAGCCTCTTCAAAACGAGCGGCCACGGCATTCCAATTTACTAAATTCCACCATGCTGAAATATAATCGGGACGACGGTTTTGGTAATGTAAATAGTACGCATGTTCCCATACATCAAGTCCCATAATAGGAGTACCTTTTACTTCGGCCACATCCATCAATGGGTTATCCTGATTGGGGGTCGAGCTGATGGTAAGCTTACCATCGTGAACAAGAAGCCATGCCCAACCACTTCCAAAACGTGTAGTGGCGGCTTTATTAAATTCTTCTTTCATTTTATCGAAAGTAGTGAAAGCCGCATTAATAGCATCAGCCAATTTTCCCGAGGGGCTTCCTCCTGCATTTGGGCCAATAATGGTCCAAAACAAGCTGTGATTATAATGGCCTCCTCCATTATTGCGAATAGGGGCTGGGTATTTAGAGATATTTTTACAAATGTCTTCTATACTCATGTGTTCTGCATCGGTACCAACTATTGCATTATTTAGATTGGTAACATAGGCATTGTGGTGTTTGTCATGGTGAATTTCCATGGTACGTGCATCGATGTGCGGCTCTAAGGCACTGAATGCATAAGCGAGGTCGGGTAATTTAAAAGGCATAATTATTATAGTGTTTTATTATTTGGCAAATGTATATTGCTTTGTTTGTATAACAGCATTCTTTAAAGATTTGTTTTTACATTATTTAATAGCTACAACGTAATTTGACTTTTTAAAACTTTTGCTGTTGATTTAACTTGATTTAGCATTTCATATAATCTCATTAATGGCTCAGGGGCTGTATAATTAGTCTCTCCCCAAGTATAATCAGGAATACGGGTATTGTTTTTTAATGAAATAAAGTAATAAACATTACCAGGGTGTACAAAAAGAACCGCAGTTTTTTGCACAGAATCAGCTAGGGCAAATATTTTTTTGAGATTTTTTTGAGATACTTTTATTTTCAGCTCTCTTACTGAATCCTCAGTATTTGCTACAGTGAGTTTGCCATAAGAAGAAAGTTTGTAAGTATGTTCTTTCCCCACAAAGCCGCCCCCATGTCCAAAAACTATATACCGTTCAGGTCCTTTAAGTTTTGCTGTTTTGCACGAAGCAAATAAAAATAAAGCAAAAATAATTATATAAAGAGGTGTTGTTTTCATAGTTGTATTTTTTTCTTCGACGGAACAAAAATAAACAAAACGAAACAAACGGCAACGCCGCCTGCAGAAATCAAAAACAATGTTTTGCCTGAGTAGACATCCCAAATTAACCCTGCCAACAGACCTGTTATTATTTGCAATAAGCCGGTGGCAGCACCATAAAAGCCAAGAGCAGTGGCTGTTTGCGGGCTGTTACATATATTCGTAATCCAAGCTTTGCTATTGCCTTCTACACAGGCGGCATAAAGTCCATAAACGCCAAACAAAAAGAAAATAGCGTTCGTTTCTTTCGCAAAAGGCAAAAAGAAATAGGTTGTTATAAAAAACAAAAAGCCCAATAGCAAAACTTTCTTATTTCCTATTTTATCAACCAGATAGCCAGCAGGATATGAAGCCATGGCGTAAATGAGATTATATATTATATAAGCCTCTATGGCGGTTTGTGTATTGGTTAGCTGTTTTACCCATAGAATAAGAAACACATCGGAAGAATTGAATAATGTGAAAACCAGTAAGACCCTCATCAGTTTTTTGAAATCAGTATTTGAATGCCGCCAATAAGAAAAAAAATTAAATGGGTTTATTATTGTGTCGGCTTTTTTTCCAAGCTTTTTTTCCTGAACAAAAAATATATAGACTAGCGACAGAGCCGCAGGGATAAAGGCATAGGAGAATATAGATTGTAATTCCACCTCATTCTTTATGAGAAATAGTGCAACGAGTGGACCGATTACCGCTCCTAAAGTATCCAAAGCCCGATGAAATCCAAATACCTTTCCTTTGTTTTCCTTGTTTGTTTCTGCCGAAAGCATTGCATCTCTTGCCGATGTACGAATGCCTTTACCCATCCTATCCAGCAGCCTAGCTGAAAAAATAAGGGGAACAAAAGAGGAAATACCCATAAGCAACTTTGATATAGCAGAAAGACCATACCCGGCTCCCACAAAAGATTTGCGTTTTCCCAGCTTATCGCTCAATGATCCGAAGAAGCCTTTCCCATACGATGCAATCATTTCAGCCAAACCTTCCATGAGCCCGATAGCAGAACCTGTAAACCCGATGTGTACTAAATAAATTGGCAATACAGGAAACAGCATTTCGCTGCTAATGTCTGTAAACAAACTTACTAATGAAAGTAGCAATATGTTTTTTGTAATGAGTTTCACTTGCAATAAAAAAAGGGAAGCTTGTGGCCTCCCTTTTCGATAAATTACGTTTTAGTTAATTATTATGGGCAGCCAGTGTATCAATTTGTTGAATAAAATAACGATATTGGCCTTTATCATTTTCAATACCCGGCGAAGAGCTCAGTTTTTCTAGGTGATTTAGCATAGCCGTATAATAAGCTTTTGTTTTATTTATATATAACAATCCCTTTGTTTTATTACCAGCTCTATAGTAGGCTTCGGCAAGAGAAACACCACTTCTTTCTAGGGGCACGTTTTTCTCGGGCAACACTTTCATTGCCAAGTCTAGCAAATCTTCCGCTTCTTTTTTGCGGTTTTCAAACGATAATGCATTTGCCACGGTGATAAAGACATAGTGTCTTAAAGTAACACATTGACGCATCGAGGTTTCATCTATATAAACACCCTCTATATCTGTTCCGCCAAATTTGAATTTGTTTTTAATTAAGTTGAGTGATTTGGTGGTGTTTACATAACCCATTTCGGAGTTGGGGCTCTGTTTTAATCCGGGTACCAATTTGTAACACAGCCCGTCAACTTGAAAATAGCGTTGTAGGGCTTTAAAATCGCTAGCACCAGAGGTTGTAGTAAAACAAACCGGGCGTTTACCAAAATTATTCGCAATATAGTCCAACACGGCAATTTCACTTTTATTAAAAGATTTATGATCACTGAAATCCATATATATTATATCTTCTATTAAAGAAGTGTCTTTTAGTTCTATTACTTTGTTAGCTATCATTTCTTGTTTGTTCACTTTTATATAAAACTTATTGGTGGGGAAGAAAGCTCCGCCATCATTGCTGCGGCCCGCACCATTGTTTAGTTTAGGGCAATCGTCGCTGCCTACAAAATCCATTACAGCTTTAAGAGAAGAGAACCCAGTATCAGCTATACCAAAGCGAGAAAGACCCGGAGTAGGGATTACCTCGCACTGATTCATTTTTTCACCCGCATATACTTCGTGACGCAGGCTCATATTTATAGGTTTAGAATCATAAGCTTGGCGTTTCATAACATCAATATACCAATCGGTATTAAGCAAAGAAAGATTTATTACACGCACATCGGTGCGAATACCTTCTACGGCTTGTGCATACCACAATGGGTAGGTATCGTTATCTCCATTGGTAAATAATACGGCGTCTTTATCGCACGACTCTAAATAATCAATGGCACATGATAATGCTATTGTGCGTTTGCTGCGATCGTGGTCATCCCAGTTCTGGGTAGCCATTAATATGGGGGAAGCTAATAAACAAATACCAAAAGCTAGGCCTGTTGCAGTTTGCATCTTCATTCGTTTTGAAAGAAACTCGATAAGTCCTAAAACCCCCAGCCCTATCCATACACAGAAGTATTGAAAGGAACCTACAAAAGCATAGTCTCGTTCACGTGGTTGATACGGGGGCGTATTTAGATATACCACAATTAGCAAACCTGTGAGTAGGAATAAAGATAGGATTACAAAGAAATCTTTGCTGTCTCTTTTATATTGCCAATACATACCCAGTATACCTAGAATGAGCGGTAAAAAGAAAAAAGTATTGTGCCCTTTATTGTTTTTCTCGCTCTCAGGCAAATCGTTGCGATCTCCTTCCCATAGTTGATCTATAAAGCTAACCCCTGAAGAAATTCCTCCATTGATTGGATCCCATTCGGTGCTTTGTTTATCGTTTTGACGACCCACAAAATTCCACATAAAATAACGCCAGTACATAAAACCTAGTTGATATTTGAACATGAATTCGAGGTTGTGTTTAAATTTAACTTTTTCGTCTGGTCGCAGGCCTGTCCAGTTCCGGTAGCCTTGTTTTTTATTTTCTTCCATATTCCACATACGTGGGAACAAGGTGCAGGATTTAGGGTCCCATTTGTAATCAAGTTTGTTGCCCGTGGCATCATATCGCCCAGTTTTTTCATTTCGCACATATAGTTTGCGGCCTTTCACCACATCTATGGGTTTCGCATCAAAGTTTTGTCCATAAAGTAGCGGCCAGTTACCATATTGCTCTCTATTCAAATATGATAGAAGGTTATTGGGGTCTTCCACATTTTGGTGGTCTAAGGGTACATCGGCCAGCGAGCGTATAACGAGCATGGCATAAGAGCCGTATCCTATAGAGATGTATAACGCACATAAAGTTACCATATTCCAAATGGTTTTACCTTTACGTTTGGTATACATTAGTAAAAAGGTGAATAATGCGGCCATTATTATTAAAAAGCCAAAATATCCCGTATTGAAAGGCATGTGGAATACATTAACGAACAAAATTTCTATTTGTAAAATAAGCCAAGGATAGCCAGGTATAATTACATTTTGCACCACAATGATAGCAGACAAGGCCACTATAATAGCGATAATAAACCGCTTGGTATCGATATGGTATTTCTTAAAGAAATACACAAAAACAACCGCAGGGATTACCAATAAATTAAGCAAGTGAATACCTACAGAAACGCCCACTAAAAAGGCAATCATTACAAGCCACTTATCTGCATTTTTCGGATCGGTATCCATCGTATTTTCCCATTTAAGAATGCTCCAAAAAGCAATAGCTGAGAAGAAACAACTTGCCGCATACACCTCGCTTTCCACAGCTGAAAACCAAAAGGTATCCAGAAAAGTACAGGTGAGGGCTCCCACAAAACCTGCTGCCATTATAGCATAAGTTTTTTCAGAGGTTAGCTCCTGTTTACCGGCAGTATATATTTTTTTTGCCAAATGTGTGATGGTCCAGAAGATGAAAAGTACTGTTAAAGCACTGGTAAAGGCTGATAGAACATTGGTCCAATAGGCCACATTCGCTTGGTTTCCCAAAGCAAATAATGAGAAGAATTTTCCCAACAACAAAAACATAGGAGCACCAGGAGGATGCACAACCTGCTGTTTGTCGGCAGCGGACAGAAATTCTCCGCAGTCCCAAAAACTGGCGGTAGGCTCGAGGGTGAGCATATATACAGCAAGCGAAATGGCAAAAGCAACCCAGCCAATAATATTGTTTAGTTTTTTAAATTGAACCATAAGGAATTAATATGAGATAAATTTTAAGGATGAATATGTTGTTGAATTTATTAAAATCTGAATAAGGGTCTTGCCCAAGGGATTGCAGCCAAAACAAAAAGTAATGCTGCGGCAGACCATATAAATAAATGTTTGTGCTTTAGATTATCAGAGGTTGCTTTTTTGCTTTTGATACGAGCAATATGAACAAAAACCCATGCCAAGGTCATCAGGGAGATATGTTCAATTCCAATTACACGAATAGAAGCGTCCTTCATAATGTCGCCCATCAACCTTCCTTTCATCACATCAGGATAAAAATACACCCAATATTGTAGCATCCCCAATAAAAACATGAGGTCGGCA
The DNA here is from genome assembly GCA_025363675.1 of Flavobacteriaceae bacterium. GTDB lineage: Bacteria > Bacteroidota > Bacteroidia > UKL13-3 > UKL13-3 > CANJUD01. Next base: position 18,917 of record JANYDJ010000036.1, read on the forward strand.
GTAATCATATAAAAGAGGCTATATTTATTGTCCGTTGATGTGAAAGGCATTGCCATACGCCACCCGCGAACGGAGCGAACAATCACAATAAGTGCCAAGGCTAAATAAATCCAACGAAGCCAACTGTGCGAATTAAGTAATAAGGTTTTCAATTTCTATGATTTTTTATATTGGGCAAAGATAATGGGAGCGAGGTTTATTTTAGGAATGTTAATTTCCAAAAAAATCAATTTTATTAAAACCAATTTACCGTTAATTTTGTCTGCTTAAATATTATGAAAAAATATATTCACTCATTTTTGTTGGTTCTTGGGGTTTGGGTCTTTGTTTTTATGGCTCTCCATTTTACGTCTACCTCCCAGAATCAAAAACCAGCTATGGCGGTGTCACACAATATAGAGGACTCAGCCCGTAGCAAGCATTTTACTATAATGGAAATAGATTATTTCCTTAAGAACTACAACAAACCAAAAAATGAAATATGGGTGTGTTATTTTTGGGCCACTTGGTGTATGAACTGTACCCGTACCCACCGAACCCTTTCGCAACTCGACGAGCAGTTTAAAGCCAGTAATGTGCGTTTGATATCTTTGTCAATGGACAAAAAGAAGAAAAAATGGAGCAAGTTTTTGGAAGAGAATGGTGCAGAATGGGAGCAAATATTTGCGACAGGCATGAGTTTCGACAAAAGATTTGTGAGAGACTTTGGAAACATAACAGCCCTGCCACAATGTTTTATTATATATAGAACAGGAGAAGTAAAAAGGGTTAAACTTTTAAACCAATTGAGAGGCGAAATAATGAAAGCTATTGAACAATGAGCGGCAAACCGCAACTATTGTTGATTGATAACTTCGACTCATTTACCTATATACTTAAGCACTACATAGAGGCACAAGGCTATACTGTGCATGTTGTTAGAAACGACACCCCGGCATTAAATTTAGTAGACAATCATTATCAAGGGATAATTATTTCGCCAGGGCCAGGTACTCCGACCCAATCGGGAAATTTGTTGGAGTTTTTGAATCAGATTGTTGGCACACTTCCCATACTTGGTATATGCCTAGGTATGCAAGCAATAGGAGAATATTATGGGTTGGTATTAGAACACGGTAGTCAGCCTTTCCATGGCAAGCAAACAGCAGTGAGACACACCGCACACCGTATGTTTGCCCACATACCACCCCAGTTTTTTGTAGGGCGTTATCATTCATTGGTGTTAAAAAAGAACAACGAATCATCTTTTGAAATAACGGCAACATCGGTAGAAGGCGAGCTAATGGCTATAGCACATAGGGATATGCCTATATGGGGAGTACAGTTCCATCCTGAAAGTTGTATGACGGAATACGGGCCACAGCTAATTAAAAATTGGTGCGATTTAGTTAATCGCTATGCTCTTCAACAGAAAGCGTAAGCAGGTTTTCTATATGGGCTTTAGCCGCAAGGTCTGTTTGCAATAATTTACGCAGAGCTATCAAACCAATACTTCCGCCAGGCAGCACAAACAAAGCAGCCATGCTGGAAATTTTTAATATATCTTCGATAGATTGCTTTAAATTCTCGGCAGCCATATCGTTGGAGAATACTTCTCCACTTTTTAAATCATTGAGGGCTTTACAGGAATTATTTTTTAATATAATGGCAACCTCTTTATTCTGATGAAAAGTGTGAAGCATCTTTTCTTTTATATGACTCATTTTATCGCAAACGAGTTCTAAATCAAATTTCAGTTTTTCCATCATATTATAATAATAGCTATATTATATTTTAACCCCAGGCGGCATAAACTGTTGTATGTTTCCACCATTTTTATATATATCTCGCACAATGCTTGAATTGATAGCTGTTAAACTGGGCGGACATATAATAAATACTGTTTCAACATCAGCAAGGAGGGCCTGATTCATTTGGGCAATATTTTTTTCAAACTCAAAATCAGTACTATTTCTTAACCCACGCAATATATATTTTGCATCTGTTTTTTTGCAGTAATCCACCGTAAGCCCTTCATAACTATCTATTACTACATTCTCTATAGTCGCAAAAGATTGTTGTAAAAACAAGAGTCGCTGTTCTATAGTAAACAGAGATTTTTTATCAGAATTATTGCCGATAGCAACAATTACTTTGTCGAATAAAGAGGCGGCTCTTTCAACAATATTATGGTGACCTATAGTAACTGGATCGAAACTGCCGGGAAATACTGCTATCTTTTTCATGGACAATATAATACTAGTTTAAAGGCTTGTGAAATTATTTCTGACCGTCTCGCCATTCATATACCCACGTACTTTGAATCATTTCCAAATGCCCTTCGGTACATTCTTCTTTGGTGCCTTTAAAGTTGGGGAGTTCTAATACCCACCCCATCAGTTCGGTAAACCTAATCCGGTAAATTTTTGATTCACCAAATTCATCACCAAATTTTTCGAATAATGCCATGGCGATATCTTCATAATCATTCCAATATATAGGGAGTTCAAAGCTCATTTTATTTTATTTATAGGTGGTTTTGGTTGCAAAGTTATAAAAGAGGTGAATAGGCACCCGCTTCTTTGTTGGAGTTTAATGCCCTACAAAACTGTTTTGATCGGGAATAAGAAGTGTAACATCGCCATGTATTTCGCACTGGCAAGCAAGGCGACTCTCCAAGGTTAAATTTTCGGCCATGTCGATTCTGTCTTCTTCGTTTTCTTCCATTTCGCTTAGGTTTTTCATTCCAGATTTGATATACACATGGCAGGTTGTGCAGCCACAAACGCCACCACAGTTGTGTTGAAGTTTCACATTGTGTTCCATGGTAACATCCAAAATGTTTTCTCCTTCATCGGCAACAAGGGTTATTGGCTGGAGGGTTTTATCGGCGAATAAAAAAGTAATATTATATTGATTCATTGATTGGGGCAAAAATATATATAAAACGGTAACAGTTTAGTTCTTTTGTAAATCTTTATTCAGTTGTTCTATCGCCTTACGCATGGTAATTTTATCTGTTTCAAAATTAATAGCCTGTAATAGATATGGCTCGTTATTGCTATCGTATATAATTTTAAACACATGATAATTATATTTTGTTTTGCCAATTAGGTAAGGGGAAGTTACCATATCTGGATTTTTATTTATTTCAATTTCTCCTAACAATAACGATGAATCTTTCATCGTATAATGATATTTTAATCTTTCAAAATAGTCAGGGGAAAACTTTTCTTTGAACATTACAATATTTGTGGTGTCAAAAGCGAAATCAATTTTTTTTGTGCGTGCACTCAATTCTTTTGTGGCCATATTATTACAAAATTTACAATCCCAAACAAAAACTATATATTCAAGTTTGGATTGAGAAATTTTTATAATAACATTTGATTCATAGAGAGTTTTGTCGAGTATAATTTTATTATAGAATTCGGAACTATAGGGATATAGAAATTTGATTGTGAGCGGAAGAGCAATCAATATTTGCACGAATATTCTTGTAGTATTTGCCAGTTTTACTTCACGCAACCAATAATCAAAAACAATAATTACCAACAAGCCAAAAATAGCAAAAACACGTTGCAATGCTTCGAAGTTTTGTTTGTCGAAAAACAAAATGATAGCTTCGGTGACAGCAAAGAAAATTAAAAAGAAAGCCACATAGAAAAGTGGTGAACGCAAATAACCAGCCTTTTTAAACATGCGGCAAAGTTAGCTAGGAAATGGGAAACGGGGTTTGTTTAAGGGAGCTCTAATTTTTTGGCGTGCCAACAATGTATATCCATTATATAAATATCATGTTTTTCTTGCACATAACTGCCATCTAATTTGTCTCTTGTTTTTTTGGTAAAAACAATCCGGTTCCCATCGGGAGATACGTTTGGCATTTCGTATGAACGGCTCACACAGTTGGGTCGGAGATATTCTTTTACCGTAGAATCGGTGAGGTTTATTTTTAGTATCCAGTTTTTTGTGGACATGATAGCTTCGTATCCAATAGGCAAAAGCCCGATATCACTAAACTCAGATAAGGGATCAGCAGTAGAAGTATTTGTGCTTTTTTGATAGTCGGCATTGTACTGAAATATTTGATTATTGTTTTTATTCAGCCCAACCAAAACTCCATCAACACCTGTAAAAGAAAGATTACCATTGCCCACATTTAATACAGATTTTGTACTGCCATCTAAATCCATGATGGTGTTTTTTTGAGTTATTTGGTCGTAAAATAAAATTTGTGTTCCGTCTTTGCTCCATGAGGGGCCACTTGCCTTCTCCCTAATTTTACGCATGCAGGTACCATCTTTTTTCACCTTCCAAATATTTCTATGGTCGTCTCCAAAAAGTATCCAATCGTATGGACCGGGACAATATGAAACAAACCCAGTATTTGCTTCAGTACCACCAGAAATGCCGTCAGGTTTTTTTCCTTTGTATATAATTAAGGAATGTTCATTTGTTCTAAGATTGTAGGCCACAAGTTGCTTTGATAATTGACCCACAGCAGCATGACGACTCATATCCAAAGCGGCGTACGACAGTTTTATATAATATAATATCTCTGGATAAAAAGGGTCAAACTTGGCTTGCTCTCTATTAAACTGCGAGGGCATTTTATTATACGAACTAGGCAAATCAACACAAACCTCTGGCTCGTCTGGATTGTCCAAATCGGGCTTGGCTTTACGACAAGCCGCAAGGCAAACAATTAGAAGCAACAAATAAATGCCTTTATACATCGGCTATTGGGGTTTTCGTTCTACAAATATAACGCTTTGTTTTTATATCCAATTACTTAAACCCCAAAAAACAGTATGGGGTTGTATTGCATAGTTTAAAAAATGCGTAAAAAATCGCAAAGCACAGTAAACCAACACAGTAAAAACTTTGATTTTTGTTCCCTTATATTTGCACACATCCAAATGAAAAGCCGCCGACCTATCCATATCATACAACTCATTAGCGACCTAGGTGCAAATCCCGCAAAGCAGGGTTCCGCATTGGGGCCTGCCGCATTTCTCGATTATGATAAACAGCGACAAAACGTATGCGGACAGTTTCCGATTACCGCAATAGAAGTCCCCGAAACATATTCACGCCCCGGTACTTTATATAGCCATGCTAAGTATATCGACATTATTGGACAGCATCAATTAAGAGCTACGGCACAAATTTCAAATATTATAGAGCAAGGAAGTTTCCCGTTTATATTAAGTGGCGACCATAGCAATGCAGCATCGGCGATAGCGGCCATAAAAAATAAAAACCCAGATAAGAAAATAGGCGTAATATGGATTGATGCCCATGCTGATATACACACACCTTATACCACCCCTAGTGGGAATATGCACGGAATGCCCGTAGCAATTAGCTTGGGTATTGATAACAATATATATAATAAAAACACACCTAGCGATATTGAAAAAACGTGGTGGGAGAAACTTAAAACTCAGAACGGTTTAGAAACCAGTTCAATTTCGCCACAAGATATTGTTTTTGTTGGTATAAGAGATTTAGAACCCGAAGAGTGGGATTATATACATTTACACAAAATAAAATATTACAGTCCCAAAGAAATTAATACAGGAAGTATGGAGCAATTGTACCATAATATAAATGCTTATTTTAACAACTACGATTTACTATATGTTTCGTTTGATATAGATAGCTTGGACAAAGAACTAGTGCCAGGTACAGGCACACCTGTTTCTAATGGGTTAAGTATTGTGCAGGCAGGAGAGCTTCTTTACTATTTGTGGAACACACCCAAACTATATGGCTTTGAAATAGCAGAGATAAACCCACAAATTGAAAAGGAAGAAACCTTAAAAAATGTATATGAGGTGGTGAAAATAATGTTCTCACCAAGGGGGAAGGCTAATTAAGAAATCGACCATTTTGAGGATATTATGTTTTACTTTTGCAGGAGTATAAAGTAATTATATAAAACTATGAATATAGCTATTGGAGGAGACCATGCTGGATTTGAATACAAAGAAATATTGGTTTCTTGGCTTAGGGGCTTGGGGTACGAAATAAAAGATTTTGGACCTTTTTCAAACGACTCCTGCGACTATCCCGACTTTGCACACCCACTAGCTGCTGCGGTGGCCAACAAAACTTATACTTTAGGCATTCTTATTTGTGGTAGTGGCAATGGTGTGTGTATTACAGCGAACAAGCATGCAGATATTAGAGCAGCTTTGTGCTGGGATATTGAATTAGCCAGCCTTTCACGACAACATAACGATGCGAATATTATAGGTATTCCTGCACGATTTGTAGATATTGATAAAGCAAAACAAATGGTTCAAATATTTATTGATACACCTTTTGAGGGGGGAAGACACCAAAAAAGAGTGGATAAGATAAACCTATAATATGAAGAATTTCTTTATAAGATTGTTGGTGTCGGCCGTGGCAGTAATTTTTGCTGTGTATTTGCTAGACCCACATGTAAAATTGATAGGGGGTTTTGAAGAAGCGTTGCTGTTGGCGTGTGTATTGGGCTTTTTAAACGCGGTACTTAAACCTTTGTTAGTATTACTTACGCTTCCTATTACGGTGCTTACTATGGGAATATTCTATTTGTTTTTAAATGCATTTATTATATATATAGCATCCTATCTAGATGAAAATTTTAAAGTACAAAGTCTTTGGTGGGCATTCTTATTTAGTGTAATAGTTTCGGTAATTACTTCTATAATAGAATCGGTATTGCGTAGGGATAAAATATTGGATACAAAACAGGAAGAAGAAGGATAGGTTTCTTTAGGGAGCTATTACCAAAAAGGATTTCCTTTTTTCTTATATATTAATTTGTCTTTGTTAATTTTATAGCGAAAGCCAATCGTAACTCCCCAATACATAGATTCAATAGCTTTTACTTCTCTATATTTCCGATAGATATACCCAAGAGTTAATTCAGAAAACAGGTTGAATTCGCAGTCCAAATTATATTTGAAACCTACTAAAGCATAGTCAGATAGAACCGCAGAAGATTTGCCATATAATATAGTTTGTGTTTGTGGGTTTAAATTTTTATCTTTCATTTGGAGGTCTGTTTCAGAACCATCCATCCAGCTATTTGATGATCGGACATAACATATATATTTGTTTTGTATAGAAAGCCCAATACTTGCACCTATTCCCATGTAGAAAGCCCCATTTCTCAGCGATTTGGTGTTTAATAAATAACTAAAGTCTAAACTTAAATCTTTAATTATAGGGTGAAACTGATGATAGTTATAACTCCACTTTTCTTTTATAACAACAGCAGGGATTGAATTAGCATTAAATCTCACACCTATTCGTAATTCTTGATTTCGCAGCAAAAAAGTATTGGTCTTTCGTTTGAAAGTAGCTGTGAGGTTTACTGCATTTCTTGCTTGCATGGGAACATAGTTATATTCCGTATCAACATTGTTTTTGTCGATATTTTTAAGCACATCTGGTATATTGTTTCCTGAACTTTTTGTATCATATAATATATGAAAAAGCTCATCTGAGCTCATGCTCGGGTTTAAAACTTTGGGCTGCAATACTTGATATTGGAGGTCGTATCCATTTATAAACCAGTTCTTTTTTAGAATACGAATTTTGTATATACCCGTATCTTGAGCAAACACACCCATTGAAAAGAAAATAAATGAGACAAACAGACCAATGTTTTTCATAAAAAAAAAGTATTATAGTATTATCAGAAACTACGCGTTTACCATTACACGCATTACGGCACTTATTATAGCATCAGTATCATATCCGCATTCATGATACAATTCATCCTGTTCGCCATGTTCAATTACTTTGTCGGGCATACCCAGTATGTGCACTTGTGCATGGTAGTTATGCTCGGCCATAAATTCTAATATAGCACCTCCCATTCCGCCTTTAATAGTGCCATCTTCCACCGTAATTATTTTATCGAAGTTGCTGAATACTTCGTGTAACATTTCTTCATCGAGTGGTTTTACAAAACGTATATCATAGTGAGCAACAGAATGTCCATTTTCTTCTAATTTTTCTATGGCTTGTGTTGCGTAGTTTCCTATATGACCCAATGATATAATAGCAGCATCGCTTCCATCTTTTAATTTACGTCCCTTGCCAATTTCAATCTCAGCAAAAGGTGTACGCCAATTAGCCATTACACCGTTTCCGCGAGGATAGCGAATGGTAAAAGGACCTTCGTATTTACCCAATTGAGCAGTATACATAAGGTTACGCAATTCCTCTTCATTCATAGGTGCGGATACTATCATATTGGGCACACATCGCATATAGGCAACATCCAGGGCACCATGGTGCGTTGCCCCGTCAGCACCGGCAATGCCAGCACGGTCGAGACAGAAAACAACATTTAGTTTTTGTATGGCTACATCGTGCACTACTTGATCGTAAGCACGCTGCATAAACGAACTATATATATTGCAAAAAGGCAACATACCTTGTGTGGCAAGTCCTGCTGAAAATGTTACTGCATGTTGTTCGGCAATCCCCACATCAAAAGCACGATCGGGCATGGCTTTCATCATTATGTTCATGGAACTGCCACTGGGCATTGCAGGCGTAACCCCTACAATTTTGTCATTCATCTCAGCCAACTCAACCAAGGTATGTCCAAACACATCTTGGTATTTGGGAGGTTGGGGCATATCATAAGTTTTCTTATATATTTCGCCCGATATTTTATCAAACAATCCAGGGGCATGCCATTTGGTTTGATCTTTTTCGGCCAATGGAAATCCTTTGCCTTTTACCGTTAAAACATGTAGTAATTTTGGCCCAGGTATTTTTTTCAAGTCACGCATTACTTCTACCAAATGGTGAACATCGTGGCCATCAACAGGTCCAAAGTAACGGAAGTTGAGGCTTTCAAAAAGATTGCTGTGTTTGAGCAATAAAGCCTTAACACTTTTACGCAATTTACTGGCAAATTTCTGGGCATTGGGACCAAGTTTATCTATGTGGCCTGCCAAATTCCACAGTTCGTCTTTTACTTTATTATAAGTTCCGCTTGCAGTTATATCAGTTAAATAATCTTTAAGTGCACCCACATTTGGGTCGATACTCATACAGTTGTCGTTGAGCACCACCAATAGGTTTGCATTTTCAACACCCGCATGGTTAAGTCCTTCAAAGGCCATTCCCGCCGTCATGGCACCATCGCCTATCACAGCTATGTGTTGTCGGTCGTGTTCGCCTTTAAGTTTGGAAGCTACTGCCATACCCAATGCCGCAGAAATAGAGGTGGAAGAGTGGCCCACGCCAAAAGTATCATATTCACTTTCGCTGCGTTTGGGAAATCCGCTCAGTCCTTTATATATGCGGTTGGTATGAAACAAATCGCGGCGACCGGTAAGTATTTTATGCCCGTATGCTTGGTGACCTACGTCCCACACTAACTGGTCGTAAGGTGTGTCAAAAATATAATGGAGGGCAACAGTTAATTCAACCACGCCCAAGCTTGCCCCAAAATGGCCACCATTAATAGAAACATTGTCAATAATAAATTGCCTCAAATCACTACAAACCTTAACAAGTTCTTTTTCCTTGAACTGTTTGAGGTCGTTGGGTGTTTGGATTTTTGACAGGTATTTTCCCGGTTCTATTTCGTAACTCATTCAGATTGTTTTGAGATGCATATACGCTTCGAAAATATAAAATGTTTGCAAATTTCCGTAATTATTTGCTAATAACGACAATAAAAATTATGCACCCATTAATAATTCAAGCAACGAAGACGTAAAATTTTGGACACAAATTTGTTTTGTGGCAAAAGTGTTTATAATATTGTAAAGGAATAAGAACCGCTTTTTAAAACAACATGCTCAAATACAAATTGATGCACAATAAATTTAAAACAGGGTTACTGGGAACTATGATACTGATTTGCTTCGGCATGCAGGGGTTTGCTCAGCAATCTTCAAAAATATTTGTGCCATACAGAATGGGAAACCTTTGGGGATATAGCGATACCTCGGGTAAAATATTGATTAAACCTCGATTCGCAGAAGTATTTCCGTTTGATGGGCTTTACGGAATGGTGAGGGAAAATGGAATTTGTAAGTGGATAGATCGAAAAGGGGAGGTGCATGACAAGATGTTTGGTGGCGAGCCCGATTGCGAAGAATACGAAGATTTTGGCCATGTGGTAGAAGACATTACCGGACTAGAAAATGTGGCGGGCAAATACGGACGGGCAGATAGCGTGTCGTATAGTATTCCTTTTATATACGAAAATTTTAAGTCAAGTGGTATTGAGAATAGATTTGCTTTGATGAAGAACGGTTTGTGGGGGGTAGTCGATAGAAAAAATAAAACACTCGTGCCCTTTAAATACAGCGATATGCTTGTGCTAGACGAAAGCCATTTTTTAGCAAAAAACGACAGTGCTTATGGTGTAATAGATATTACAGGAAGAATCACTGTCCCTTTTACTTATGATGGTATCAAAGATTTTGATGGGAAGATACTGATTGCCCGAAAAGGAGATTATTGGGGATATGTAAATGCAAAGGGACGACAGATAACAGCTTTTAAATATGCGGCTTGCAAACCTTTTGTAAAAGGCCTTGCTATTGTAACGCTTCCGAATGAACAAATAGGATATATAGACATGAGGGGTAGAGAATATTGGAAAGAATTATAAACGTGCAAAAATTATTATATATATATATTTTTTTTACAATAATTGCTTGTGGCAAAAGCACAAAAGATGATGCCATACCCTATGTGCCTGTTGACACTTATATTAATATAACCATTAACCAATATCTCAAACTACAAAACCCTGGTGGCTGGGCCGTAATAGAGAATGTGGGAGTGAGAGGTATTGCGGTTTTTAAAAATATAGCTGGAGAATTTAAGGCTTTCGATTTAACTTGTAGCTATCATCCCTTGGACACAGCTTCGAGATTGGTGGTTGATTCTTCGGGGTTTTATATGAAATGTGGTAGATATGTTGGAGGTACATTTACTCCTTTTTGCGGATCTCTGTTTGGCACGGACGGTATGCCCACAAAGAATCCTGCAACACGGCAATTGCGAGAATATTATACAGTACTTACAGGGAATCTTTTGCATATATATAGTAATTAAAATCTATTATTTAAAAAAAATATTAACTTTAGAAAATAGATTTGGGTCTATTGATTTAGAATTATAGAGTTCTTCGGTTGAAAAATATTTTTTTTCGCCAGGACGAATTAATAATAAAGCAGGACTTGAATATACTTGAAATTGTGAAAAGAGACTATTCTCTTTTGATTTCTGTGCTATAAACTCTGTTCTCTTAGCAGTATAATCAAAAAGAACCCCATCAATTGAATTTTCCAACGAGGAAATTTCATACGTACTAAAAATGCAAGAATCTGTTAGTATGATTGCAATTATAGAATCAACAATTTTAGCTTTCTTTATACTATCGAATAATGGCTTTAATTCTTCAAAACAATTAAAACAGTAACGGTTATTTTTTAAAAGCACCAGATATTTCACATGCAATGTGTCTAAATATACAGGGGCGTTTTTTTTAGTATATAGTGGAGCATTCTGACTAAATGTAGTTTGCGAAAATATAATAAATAAGAATATTAAAAAACAATATTTCATCTGTTGTATTTAAATACATTAATTCCCCAGATTCGACCTTTTTCTTTATAAAACTCACCACAAGCTTCAGTCATCTGTTTGTTGGTCTTTTGAATAGTCAAAGAAAATGGACAAAAGCAATCGGTCATTACATATAAATAATTATCACAAGAATAAATATCATTGGAATAAATTAATTCAGGAAAAGGTCTGTTAGACGTCATAATTACCTCGCTTGTTAAGAAGAGTTCTTTGGTAGAAATCCGAATATTAGAATCTGTTAAGATCATTTTACCTTTTTTCCACTTCCACAAATCAACGCTGCGAAAATCTTTCCCTTCACCATCCTTATAAGAGACAAAAATGTTTGATTTGTTAAAAGGTATAATTTTTTCTACTCTGTAAAGTTTTTGATCTAATTCATATAAATTTTCTATGAACTGTTTTAAATTTGTATTAGATGAAGTAGCACTATCTATGTTAAATTTTGTCCAACTTAAAATATTTCTAGATATTGAATCTATCAAAACTAAATTCTTATCATAAATTCGTATTTTATAGTCTAATGTATTAGAAAAATACATTCTATTTTTAACAATTTCAATCCAATTATTAATTAAATGAGAGAATTCAATACCTCTATAGTTGGGGAAAACAGAAACAGAAACGGAATCATTATTTATATTATATTTTGAAAAAACCACTCTTTCTTTTTGGTCCAGGGGATTACTATTATAACAGAAGGAAAAAAGAAAATTCTCCTTGTCAAATTGTTTGATATTGTCATAATAATAACTTGTTTTTATTCTTCTGTGGAATACATACTCTGCCTTATTCTCTTTCCTAAAAACAATAATACAATTATTATTATTAATAAACACATATTTTTCATTTTCTGAAACAAAGAAATTAATAAACCAGCCTGAAGTAAAGTCAGTGTTAAAAGAGTAATTTTTCATACTCAAGCATAGAGAGTCTGTTTTTTTGTTGGAAAAACCAAATGAATATAATTTTATTAGCGAGTCTTTTTTATCAATGATATTGTAAATATAAGAAGATTCAAAATCGGCAAAATAAAGCTTATTATTATTTGATGAAGTTATAGTCTTTTTGTAACCATAAGTGTGGTTTTTAATACTGGTATTATAAATATTATCTAATTTAATAACCTCTTGTCCGTTAGATAAGTTTAACCAAATTAAGAATAAGATAAAAAAAAAATCTCTTTTATATCGCATATTATAAAATTAGTTTATTTCTAAAATAACAACTCCAAAATTATTGCCATGTTTATCAATATATTCACGACAATTTTTTGAGTACTCATTTTTTAAGCAACTATTACAGTCAGGACAATAAAACTGCTGTATAAAATACCCCTTTTTGTTATAAAAATATAAATCAGAAGAATATGTTATTTCAGGAAATGACCTATTAGAATAATATAGTGTATCACCCAAATCAAGCAGCGATGTTGTATTTACTATAACATCTAATTTTTGAGGAATCCATCCTCTGTCTTTTTTCTCCCACAAGTCAATGCGACGAGTATTCGAATTGTCTCCAGGGTGCTTATAAGAAATCAGTAAATTCTCATTTCCAATAAAATATATTTTCTCTATCCTGCTTATTTTAGCGTCGAGTTCATGAAGATTCTCAATGGTATTTTTTAGGTTAAAGTTATTGTAAATAGAATTTATAATAGAATCTTCAGCCCTAATCCACATATTACTTTCGCGGTTAATTGTATAAATAGAATCAAAATTAAAACTATAAAATGTAATAGAGTAATTCAATGAGTTTGCAATAGCAAAATACTGATTAGTAACATCGAACCACTTGTGGGTTAAATGACTATATTCGATTCCATTTAAGTGTAGTTTTAAATGTTTAACAATCTTGTTTTTCTTAATATTATACTTTGAAACAACAACTCGTTCACTGTCAGAAATATCCGTATAGTTATAAATTTGGAATAAAAGAAATTCTTCTTCTGATATTTGTACTATACTTTCATACGCATAAGGTTTTACAAAAAAACTTGCAAATTCATAATTTAAATACTTCGCTCTTTTAAAAATTAATACATGGTCATAAAAATTCAAGAGAACTGTTTTTTCATCTTCTGAAAAGGTAAATGATTTTAACCCATACTGAATAAAGAAATCTAACCCAATAATACCTTTAAAGTTACAAGTTACCTTGGAAGTTTTTCTAGTATTGGTAGTAAATTTATAAATAGTAAGCGTTGAGTCATTAGTACTCAATAACTTCTTTAAGTTTTTATATTCGTAGTTTGTAAAATAAAGATTTTCTTTACATCCAAAATGTAGTGGACTTCTAGAGTCACTATATTTGTTTTTAATACCTATATCAATGTTGTTTTCATATTTAAATAGCTGCTGTCCAAAACCTTTATTTAATAATGCTAAAAAGATAAAGAAAAGTTTTGGACAGCAGCTATTTTTGAATATATATTTTTTAAAGTAATCCAAGTGCAGTCGCTTCTGGTATAGTATAAATTCTAATAATTATTTGACCAGGAATATCTGTGGTGCTTATCCTCATGTAAGCGTCAGGAAAAAGAAAGTTATTGTTTGTATTTCCTTGAGCAATTTGTAAATCTGCAAAGCCCACTAATTCATTAATACGAGGTAAAGCAAGTTCATTTGGTCCTGGGGTCAATTTTGTCCAAACACAAGCCGTTGTTCCAGGTTCTTCACAATCTAGCACATGTGCACTGCCTCCACCAGAAACAGGTGTATGTTTTTCAGTAATAAGTCTATAACCACTGCTACCACCATTAATGCGGCAAATGGTCACAGTTGCCAACGAATTAAAGGAAATTGCGATAAAAGCAATCAGTAAATAACGTTTTTTAAAAAGTTTCATAATTTTATAGTTTTAAGGATTTATTTTACATAAGAAATTAATTTAGTAAACCAAGTTGTTGGGCTTCTAAAACGGTATAAACAGTAAAGGTATAATTGTTAAGTCCTGTAGCAGACCAAACAACAAAATTTGCACTGCCGAATAGAGCTTGACCATCAAGTATGTTTTGTGAAATTTTATTAAGTACAAAATTTTCAATTATACTGCACGGTGCCTCTTCTTCTCCTTTGGGAGGAGAAGTAATCCAAGAACATGGAGTGTTACCAGGTGCTTCGCATACTAATTTGTGTGCCGTACCACCACTTCCATTGGGCTGATGGGTTTCACATACTCTAAAGTAGCCACCAGGACCTTTATTACTTTTACAAATTTGATAATAGCCAAAAACTGGTGATAGCATTAATGCTAAAAGGGGAACAAGAATTAATTTTTTCATAATAATAATTTGTTTAAATTTTGATGATAATAAAAAACAAATGAACATAAACAAATGAACATAAAATAAAAATCACAATGTTCTTAAAATCAACAAAATAAAATCATTAATCTATTTTTTAAAATTATTTTTTAAACGGCAAGTAATATAGTAATAAGCTAAAATACAAATTCCAAACGAAAATAATATAGTAGCTATAGGTTTTCCGGTATCTTCAAACTCAAAAAACTCAGAGCACATCCACATAGAGTTGGCCGCTATCCAAAAACAAACAGCCAGGTTATGATATAGTTCTGATATATTTTTCTTGCTTAAATATGTTATATATATTCCCAATAATAAAGTAGGAACCATCATAATGATACCACCCAGTTTAAAAGTAGTAACCCAGCACAAATCTTTGAATAACCACAAAACTATATGTCCGTTTTCAAACCAGCGGATAGTATATATTGGCGGGGGGGAATTTTCTTCAGACGACACTGTAATACTATATCTTAAAACCCGTTTTCGCTAAGTAACCATATCAATGAACTAATAGTTGCTGAACCAAGCTCCAATTCTCTTTTATTTACATATTTGAACTGGTCAATATCGGTGTGGTGGAAATCGAAATAACGCTGTGGGTCGGGAATAAAACCGATCATAGCTACTCCTTGGTCTTTAAGAGCACTAATATCTGCACCGCCGCCACCCACTTGCCATTCGGTTACCCAATAGGGTTTAAATAGCGGAGCCCATTTATATAATAAACTCCACTGATTGCTATCGCAAGTTGCATTGAAACCACGTGGGGTAAATCCACCCTCATCGGTTTCAATAGCTGCTATATGTTTTTCTTTATTTTCTTTGGCAAGTTCTGCATATTTTTTACCACCACGCAATCCGTTTTCTTCATTCATAAATAATACAACTCTAATAGTACGTTTGGGTTTTAGGTTTAAGTGTTTATATATATTTGCTACTTCCATACTTTGCACACAACCAGCACCATCGTCTTGTGCACCATCGCCATTGTCCCAGCTATCGAGGTGCCCACCAACTATTATAATCTCGTGCGGTTTTTCGTAGCCTTTTATTTCTCCTACTACATTATAACTTAACACATCGGGCAAGGTTTCGCAATGCAATTGAATATGTAGTTTTATATGGGGCGAAGTGCGTAACCACTTACTTAGTTTTTCAGCATCGTTGGTACTAATAGCAGCACAGGGTATTTTATTATATAAGGTATCGTAACGCATGGAGCCAGTATGTGGATGGTCGCTCAAGCCCACCTCCATACTGCGGCATATAGTTCCCACGGCTCCATATTTTGCTGCTGTTGATGGACCCGCCCAACGCTGATCGACGGCTCCACCATAAGCTTCGAAAGTAAAAATTTTTGCGGGATCCATTGGTCGGTTAAAAAAAACAATTTTACCTTTTATTTTCTCTTCTCCTAGTTTGGCCAAATCAGCTACGCTATCCACCATTATAATTTCTGCTTTCAGGCCACCTTCAGGTGTTGCCACACTTCCACCTAGTGCTATAATATTTAGTTTCATATATCCTAAATGCGGATGAAAAACAGCAGCACTTTCTTTTTTACCCCTTACCCAATGAGGAACCATAACAGGCTGCAGCCATACTGAGTCGAAACCTTTTTGTTCCTTCATTAAATGTTCCATCAACTCCACAGCTTTGTTTGCTTGGGGCGAACCACTTAATCGGCCACCCACTTTGGTACATAATTGTCCCAGGTTTTTATAACATTGTCCTTTGGTAAGGGCGGTATGATATATATGTGCAATAGTGGTAGAATCGTGGTTTTGCGAAAAACTTGTTATATAGTTTAACGATAATAAAATAAGGAGGGAGAGGTTTTTTATCATGTTACAAATGTAGATATTTAATGATTTAGCGAGTATGGGTTGAAGATTTATTTTTAAAAACCAATGCCCAACTGTATTCCTATTTTGTTTCCTGCGTTTGATGCTGTTCCTTTACCTAAAACAACTTTGCTGTTGGCATCATAAACGGTGTATTCGCTACCTGAATTATTAATAGGAGTATTGGGAACAGATAAAAAGCAATTAACAGAAAGAACACTAAACGGAAGTTTGATTGTAGCTCCCAGGTGCAGTTCAGCACAAACAAGGTGGGTATTGTATGCTCCAATATTGCTCATATTATATAGTTTCCACTCCATAATTTCTTTCTTACCTGGTTGGTCTTGTGCAAGGATAGCTGCACCCCAAGCCCCATAATAATTATAGGCAATACCAGCTCCCGCAGTTATATATAATTTTTCATTAGTATATATTTTTCTGTGTATAGCTAGTGGAATAGACACACTGCCCAGAATAGGAATTATAGGAATATGTTCTGCATAATCAGAATTGTTGGCAACGGACTTTACACCAAGCTTAAAACTATTTATGCTTGCATTTAATCCAACATCTATTATATAACGTTTATTCAAATTATACGAGTATTTTACCCCGGCCCCATAAAAAAAAGACTGGTTAATAAATATACGTTCGTTGGGATTTGAAGAAGTTACTTTATAAGGCATTGCACCAAATAGAATAGACGCTGTGAAAGAATGTTTTTCAGATTTTTTTTTCTTTTGTGCAAAAGAAAAGGAGACAGAAAAAATTAAAATAAGGGTAAGAAAGTTTCTCATAAAAAAGGGGTTAAAAAAAATTGGTTTGTATTAGTTCTAGAATATTTAAAGTATTGTTATCTTCAATCAAAGCTCCTTTAATTCCACACACAGCAGCAGCTTCCAAATCGCGGTCACGGTCGCCAAACATCATGCTTGCTGTGGGGTTTATATGATAATGTTTGATTGCTTTTTCAATTAACAAACTACCAGGTTTGCGGCAGAGGCATTGGCCAGAAATATCGGGATGGTGGGGACAATAATATATAGCATCAATTTCTGCACCCTCTTCTTGCAAAAGCAAAATCATTTTTTCATGTATCTGCTCTAGTATTTCTTCAGTATATAATCCCTTGGCAATACCACCCTGATTGGTAATTACAATAACCAAACAACCATTTTCATTGGCGTATTTAATAGCCCGGGCAATACCAGGGTTTAATATAAATTGGTCGGGATGTGTAACATAATCGCCCATTTCACGGTTTATGATTCCATCGCGGTCTAAAAACAAAGCCTTTTTCAAGAGAGGTTGGTGTTATATTTGCCGCCAAAAATACAACATTGTTGGACAAGTTAGTTATTATACCGACCTATAACGAAATAGAAAATGTGGAAACCATGATTCGCAAAGTGTTTTCTTTGCCCGGCGGTTTTCATATTTTAATAGTGGACGATGGCGGGCCTGATGGCACTGCGGATAAAGTAATCGAACTACAAAAAGAATTTTCCCAGTCGTTACACCTTATGCAACGCAAGGGCAAGCAAGGACTAGGCACTGCCTACATTGCAGGATTTAAGTGGGCACTACAGAAAGATTATCAATATATATTTGAAATGGACTGCGATTTCAGTCACAATCCCGAAGACTTGATACGCCTTCACGAGGCTTGTGTAAATGGAGCAGATATAGCAGTAGGTTCTCGATATAAAACAGGAATTAATGTGGTTAACTGGCCCATCGGTCGTGTGCTGATGAGTTATTATGCATCAGCCTATGTACGTTGGATTACGGGATTAAAAGTACGCGATACCACAGCTGGCTTTGTATGCTATACCGCAGAAGTATTAAAAACTATTGAGCTCGATAAAATCAAATTTAAAGGCTATGCTTTCCAGATAGAAATGAAATTTACAGCATGGAAAATTGGCTTTAATTTGGAAGAGGTTTCTATTATATTTTATGATAGAACACTGGGTCAATCAAAAATGAGTTCAGGTATTTTTAAAGAAGCATTTTTTGGTGTGCTTGATATGAAAATAAATAGTTGGTTTAGGAAGTTTCCTAAGAAAAAATAAATAATTTAGTTATGGAATATAAAATATATTATCTTGAAGACAAGGGCGTAAATTCATTGATGGTGGCGGGAGATAGAATTCTTATTAGCTCTAAAAAATATTCAGAACCGGAAAAATTTGTAGAAGCGTTTGAATCAAAAAGCTTATTAGAGACGAAGAAGGAAATTCCATTGAACGGCGTTACCAAAATATCATTTTCAGACAACACCTCATCAATGTATATAGGTTATACCAACGAAAAGGGCAAGGATACAGCTGTTCTATATGAACTTGAAAATGCAGCGAATGTAGTAGAATTGGCTCAGTATATTTCACAGAGGAAAGATTTCAAGAAAAGCCTTTTATGGCTGCTTTAGCACCTATGGTAGGTGTATTATTTACAGTATTTTTTACTTGGGTACTGTATGGTTGGGCTCAACAAGCTGAAGCGGGAGAGCAAATTGAAATAACGGGAAGGAGGAAAGGTATTATTAGAATTCTTGCATCATTTGCAGAGATGTTGGGCACAACAGGAGTTATAATAATAGGAGTTTTGGCATTGGCTTATTTTATATACAAAAGCGTCAAAGAATATAAAACCCCAGCCATGGGTACTAATTATATTAAGAAAGTTTAAACACTTGTATAATTCTTTGTTGTATAATTTACTTTGGTAATTTCTTCGGGTTTTGAGAAGTATGAAATAGGGACCAAATAACTACAACTTTTTTTGTCTGATCAACTTCAAATACTATCACAAATGGAAATGTTTTTACGGGTAGGAAGCGGTAGTCTTTATATCTTACTTGGAAGAAAGGATTGATCCTTATTATCTCTATACAGCCAGAAATTTCATTAAAAAACTTTTTGCCCAATCCCGGTTCAAGTTCATCATAATAAGAAACAGCAGCATTTATTTCAGAATAAACAGGCTGTTCTATGATAACCTTATATTTCACTTATCCTTGAAAGTTAGCATTCCTTTCACGTCTTCCCAATTTATTCTTTTGCTAGGGTCTGATGTCCTTTCACGTTCATCTAAAATATCCTTTTGCCATTGCGGTATTGATTCGTCCCAGGGTTCTGGCAAGGGGAATTGTTCCTTTAGGGCATTCCATTCAGATATAGGAATAAACACGCCTGTAGGGTTTCCTTTATTGTCGTTAATTAGCTGCAACATTTCTTTATGATTTTGAAAACAAAGATAGGTATTTCGATATAAAACTAAAAGAGAAATCATTTCGGGTCACTTGTTTTTTAACGAGAGCAGTCATATTAGGCAAATATTTTTTCAAGCCTAAATAGGAAGAATTTAATATCAGTAACACCTCTTAAATTAGCCCTAAATAATTTTAGTTTTGCATTATATGATTCAGCATGTGCATTGGTGCTTCTGTTGTTGAAGAAGTTTAATATATTTTCCCAGTGATAGTTTATAGAGTTG
>JANYDJ010000179.1 GCA_025363675.1 Flavobacteriaceae bacterium
ACCGCACACAGGGCACCTCTCCCTTCGCTTCTTTCACCACTATCACTTCTGCAAACAAAAATGGCATCTCCTATCATTCTATAAGTTCTGTTTTTTTGTAACATATTATATATCTTTCAAACTAAACGCCTATTCCTATAATATTATTTCACAAAATTCAACGCAACCGAATTAATACAATATCTCAAACCGGTTGGTTTCGGCCCATCGTCAAACACATGGCCCAGGTGGGCTTCGCAGCGTGCACAGGTTACTTCGTCACGGCTCATACCTGCCGAATTATCGGTTTGTTTTATTACCATTCCTTTAACAATAGGCTGATAAAAACTTGGCCATCCCGTTCCCGATTCAAACTTGTTTTCAGAGCTGAACAAATCCAATCCACAGCAAATACATTGGTATGTTCCTTTTTCGTGGTTGTCCCAATAAGCTCCGGTATATGCAGTTTCAGTTCCTTTTTCGCGGGTTACATGGTATTGATCGGCTGTTAGTTTTTTCTTCCACTCAGCATTTGTTTTAACCACTTTTGGCAAAGGTTTTTGGTCGCTCAATCCTTGTTTGGTTTCGGGTGCAGGGCTACAATATACCATCAACAATGGCAATATAATTAGCAGATAGTTTTTTAGTTTCATGGTGGTGTGAGCCCTCTATTCGCCCAAAGTGGGAGACATTTGTGGGAATTAATATTTAGTGATTGGAATATTTTTTATACATTAGATTTATTATATATTACATGCCGGGCATTAATACTTTATCGATAACATGTATTACGCCATTGCTTTGGTATACATCATAAGTGCTTATGTTAGCAACAGTTCCTTTGCCATCTTTTACTTGTATATTATGTTCGCCATTCATCATTACAGTAAGGTCTTCGCCTTGTACGGTTTTTAGTTTACCAGTGCCATTTCCTTTTTTAATTAATTCTTTCAAAGCATTAAAATCATAAGTTCCAGAAACTACATGATAGGTTAAAACAGCTACCAGCGTTGCTTTGTTTTCTGGTTTCAATACTGTTTCTACAGTACCGGCAGGTAGATTTTCAAAAGCATCGTTTACAGGAGCAAATACAGTAAAGGGCCCAGCTGTTTGCAAAGTAGCTACTAGGTCTGCGGCTTTTACGGCAGCAACTAAAGTAGTGTGGTCTTTTGAGTTCACTGCATTCTCCACGATGTTTTTCTTCGGAAACATAGCTTCACCACCTACGGTAACTGTGGTTTTTTTTGTTTGTGCGTTTACACTTGTTGTGGCAATAGCTGCAATCATTAATAGACCCGCAATTTTTTTAATTGAATTTTTCATTGTTGTGTTTTTTTAATTTGTTAATGGTTATTTTAATTGAATACACTTACGGTAAAAAAACAACTTATGGTTTTATCCAGATTGAAAAAAAATAAAAAAATAAAATTTATTGATTATTTAAACCTTCTTAAATTTAAATAATACGTCTTTGGAAATACGCTCTAAAAGAGCTCCAAATTGAAAAGAAACTACTTATTAATGGTAATGGTTCCCGAAGTAACAGTGTTGCTCTTATTGCCAGCTCTATCAGTTAAATATATACTATAGGTTGCTGCTTGGCTCGATGAACCATCGGTAATATCGGTGCTTTTTAATATCACATTTAAATTCCCTTTAATAGCGATGGCGGTGCCCAAGGGTGCTAATTCTTTAACCCGATATTTATACGTAATATTTATTCGGTTATCGATAAGAAAAAGATTCTCGGCATTGGCATTATTTTCTCCGATGTCTCCATCAGCATCTTCATACCCGATGGTAAATATAACTGAATCTTTGTATGCTTTAACTGTAGAAGGGTTCTGAGTAATAAATGAAATGACAGGAACATTACTCACTGTAGTTTTCTTTTTGCAACCACCAATAATCAGCAACCCTAAAATTATATATAAATATATTTTCATGAATTTTTTATTTTACTACTATTTAACAATAAATGAATAGTAGTTTTGGTAATAGTATGAGCTATTGTTGGGAAACTCAACAATCTGTGTATGGTCAGGATCGCGGCCATAGTAACGTATATATATCTGTTTGCCTATAGGGAAAGTACTTGTATTTACACTCACGTACCAAAACTGATAGCCGGGTGCCAAAGTAGTATCGCATAATGGAGTAGCTGATGTTGCATTTGAAAAATCATACTGGTAGGTGCCAAACTTCACTTTACAATCTAAAAAATTAATAGCTTTAGTTTCATCATCCGTAATATAAAAATACAATCTCATGTCAGTATTTTTTGCCACCACAAAGGGAGAATTATTACTTGCCCTGGCAGTGTCTAATCTATTATATACTTTATCGTAGGCTACAAAATAACTTAACTGAATATTATTATTGGGTTTTACCGCTGGAACCCCATTTACATCCTTGGCTCCATCCATAATCCATTTGTTGATATGAGACATTTCATTTGCATTTAATACCGGCATATAGCGTGGCATTCTGCCCAAAATAGAATCATCAGTTACTAAACGTTCGTGCAGCCAACTCATGTTTGTATCATTGGGAACAACGCGATAAGTAAATGTGCCTTTTAAATTGTTTTTAATTACTTTTTGCCAAACCAAAGTATTATACGATGATAGCGGCGTACGGAAATCGGGCTCAAAAGGTCCGCCATGGCAACTTGATATCGCACATTTGGTTTGAAAAATAAAGGTATGCAAACCCGTTATAGAATTTGAATCGATGGACTGTTTTGTGGTGTTATTGGTAATATTTCTGTTAATATCATCATAAGGATTTTTTGTATCTGTTGTTTTTTTGCAACTATATAACAATACAAAAAATGCAGCTATAAAAGAAAAATAATATATATACTTTTTCATTGTTGATGTCAATTTATTTTAGTGCTGAATGTAATACTTTCCCGCTGATATAATTAGAAGGGATATCGGGTAGGAAGCCAAGAATATTGGCAATGGTAGGTACGATATCTATACTTTCACCTTCCACAGAATTGATTATATTATTCTGATAAACCAAATTAGAAGGGCCTACCACCATACAGAAAATTTCTTTTGAAGTATTATCTCCACCATGGTCAATTCCCTTTCTTCCTTGTGCATCGGTTACTGTATTGTGCACCGCATCTCTTCCGTGTTCGGGAACTACTATCATAATAGTATCATCTTTCATTCCGGGTGTGTTTTGTATAGTCTGCCATAGGTGTGCAACGGCGTAATCTGCACGGTGCAAATTCACACAGTAATTACTAAAATCAGCATGGCAGGTATCTACATCAGTCATATTTACGCAGAGCAATTCAGGTTTAAATTGTTTGATAACGCGTTCTGCAAAATACATATTATACATATCACCACTCATAAAGCCTGTGCCCCATGGGTCAGTATATACACCTGCATTGGCATCGGACAATAGGGTATCTACAAATGCATTTATCTCTTCTCTATCCTGTGGTGTATTATTAAAATTAGCATTTGCTTGTATAGGTTTGTTAAAGCTATTATTGAGCAAGGTTCTCAACTCATCGGCACTCTTTTTTTCTGGACTACCAAAAGTGGTACACAGGTCAACTGCTTTATATGAATTGTTCGGAATAAAAATATTGGGGCATAGAAAATTAGCTGCATATTTTCCACCATAATTTGGATCAGTACTTTGGCTAAGCAATTCATTTTCACCTGGCGAATTTGAAATCCACCAATTGTTTTTTGCGGTGGTGCTCGATGAATTGTGTTTATGATAGAATTCGAAAATACTTGGCTTGGGTGTATAGTCGTTAAAGTTTACAAAACTATCAACATACGCCCCTGTGAGAGCAACCGTATTGCCTTGAAAATGGCCTGCAAGCAAACTATTATATCTAAAATTTTTATATAATGTTCCGTATTGTGAAAGCGGGTTATTCATCAGTACTGGTAAATTATTCATCAGTGACGCAATATCTGAAGTAATGGTTTCGCTACCAGGAATCATATTTGGCAATAGATTTCCTTCAGCTTTTTGCATTGTTTCAATATTACGGACACCACCTGCAAACATGCATAACACCACGTGATTGCATAAGCGTGTACCTGTTCCTGCAAACAATCTACCTGTAGGTATTAAATATGGAACACCTATCATTCCTGCTGTGAGCAGACCTGCTTTCTGTATAAATTCTTTTCTTTTCATGTTTATATTTTATTTGAATTTATATTCATCGGATGTGAGGAATGAATAATAAATTATAGTGGGAGTAAGCGTAGAATTAGTGTTAATGAGTTGTTCCATTTTAAATTTTTCCATTTCTGTAGGAGGTCGCTGGTAAAACTTTGTATAGGTTTTGGAGACAAACGTAGGTACATCGTTTTTCACCTGCTGTTGCGATGGAATAATAATATTGCTTCGGTTTAAATAACTACGGATAATGCGGTCAGTAATCATATCCTTGTCATTGCTGCCTGCATAGCATCTAATAGCGTTGCTCAGCTCATCTGCAGGAATGGTTTTCCCAAACAAATCAGAATAGGCAATGGAAATAAATTCAATTTCTTTTTTAAATAAGTTTTTGTTAATTGAAGTTAAAGAAACCTGTTGCGTTTGCACTTCAAATATTTTTTTTATTTCTTTTTTGCAGGCATATAATCCCACGCAGATAGAGATAAAAAGTAAACTGTAAATATATATTTTTTTATGCTTCATAATTTTACTATTAAAAAGAGATTATACTGAGGGTTTATTTTTTTCCTAAAAAATCATTGCTTAGGAAAATTGATTTTTGTAGTTTTATATAATTGTGGTCTTTTTTATATGCCCCCGATAATTGTTCAAGCTCGCTAAATGTAGGTTCTCTGAAAAGATGTCTTAAAAACAATATACGAACCTGCCCTTCAAAATACTCATCAGAACTAAAGAAAATATCAACCATTTCATCTGTAGAGTGCCCTGTTTTTAAAAGCATTTTCCCTTCCATTCCTTGCATAAACAAATGGCTGTTGGTCATCTCAGCTTGTGTAGGTTTTCTTTTAATAAAGTAAGGAAAAATGGTGGAGGTCCAATTAAAAAGACCGCCATTCAAGTTATCATAAAGTACATTATAGGTCATACGTTTATGCACTTCTACCAAATCAATAGAGTCGCTAAAAAAATTACGAGGAGCTGCTTTAAGCAAATATAATCTAGCGATATAACCCTTGTACATATAATAGTTGGGATTGGTACTGTCCTTAACCAAATTATTATAATAGATAATATAATAGTTGATAACATCTCCCGAAGTAGAGGCCAATAAATTTGCATTGTCAATATTAAAAATATTTTCTTTGTAATCGGAAGCTGCAAAAAGCATGTTCAACAAATCTTCACGACTTTGCACGGTGCAATTGCTTTTATCAATCACTGTTCGAGCTCCTATTTTTTCCAAATCGGTGGGGGTTCTTCCAATAATTGCCAGATAGGCTTTATGGATAAAATTATCCCGAAGTACGTTGTCGATGGTAGAATCAATGGCGGGCTGGTTTCCTGAAATTATTTGAGTCTCCGTTTTCTTGCACGAGAGTGCAAATGAGATAACGGCGATAAAGAGTAAAATTCTCAGTTTCATTTTTGGGAGATATTGAAAGGCAAATATAACTAAAAAATAAATACGCAATATTAATTTTATGTGGTGCCAATCTATTAGAAAATAGAATTTTAAACCTGATAATAACCAATTCCCGATTAGCTAGGGTCTGCAAAAATTGTGGTTCTAGTAAATTTAATAATATTGCCCTGATATTTTGGCGTTATTAACTACTCGAGGCTTAATTTTGCCCCATGGTAGAAAATCAAAATCGCGGCTTTGGTAATTCAAAGCCCATGATGTTTATACATTTTGTAGCTTTTATTATGTATGGCTTTTTAGGCTGCCTCTTTTTATTTATGCCCGAGAATAATTTTTTCGGACTAGATATAATGCCTAGCATGGTGATAGGCGGGGCCATTGTAGTATATGCGTGCTTTAGAGGTTGGAGAGGTTATCGAACCTACAAAGTAAATAAATCGTCAGAATAACACAACGGCACAACTATGCATTTACCTTGGGCGTTAAAAAGCACATGCAACTGAAACTAATAAATATGATGATATATAAAATTCGCCCTACAGCTATTAAATATTTTAGTTTAATAAGTTTTTTATTGGTTATGTTTTCATGCAAGGATAGTGTGAGCAACAAAAAAAATACCGACACTGTTAGAACAGGAACTATTTCTATTGCAACTGACCCTGTGTTTGAGCCCATGGCTGAAAGAGCGATTGAGGCCTACGAGCACGATTGTAAAAACCAAGCCCATTTATCTCTATTAAGTTTGCCCGAAACCCAAGCTATTGAGCTGCTGCAAAAAGACAGTGTGAGGTTAATACTGATGAGTAGAAAACTAACCAATGAAGAAAACGAGCCTTTTAAAAAACGTAAACTTGAACTAGCGTATACACTTTTTGCTTATGATGCGGTGGCATTGATTGTGCACCCATCGATGCCCGATACTATTAAGTTTGAAGAATTGATGGATGTGCTGAATGGCAAGATTAATACATGGAATAAATTAAACAGGAAGTTGCCCAACAAAGATATCCAAGTAGTTTTTGACAATGCCTCATCAAGTACCGTGAGATATATGCAAAATCTGGTTAAAAAACCTTTTGGCAAAAACGCGGGAGCCCTTGAAGAGAATAAAAAAGTAGTTGAATATGTAGCTACGCACCCCGAGGCAATTGGAATTGTAGGACTTAGTTGGGTAAGCGATGGGCGTGACCCCAAGCTGGGGAGTTTTATGAACAAAGTAAATGTGATGGGAATTATGCCTGCAGATACCTCTGTAATACCCGAGAAAAAATATTATAAGCCCTTGCAATACCATTTATATATGCAGCATTACGCATTAATGAGACCCATATATTCAGTAAATGCCGAGGGCAGACAAGGTCTCGGCACGGGGTTTGTCCATTACCTTAATGGAAGGCCCGGGCAATTGCTTATACAATCGTCAGGATTATTGCCTGGCACGCTGGCTGTATGGAAACGACAAATACATATAACAGAACAATAAGAAGATAAATATATATATGATAACCATGAAGAAGATTTTATTATTTAATACGGCCTTGATGTTATTTTTTGCAGCATCAGCTCAAACTTTGCAAGAGGGTATTATACAAACCGAAGCCTTGAAATATGCACAGGCCAAACAAACATTTATAACACTTATACAACAACAACCAAGCAATGCCGATTTAAATTATTACTTGGCCGATGTTTATTTATTAGCCAATGAAGAAGAGCAAGCCGAGAAAACCTTGAATGAGGGTATGGCCAAAAATCAT
The DNA here is from genome assembly GCA_025363675.1 of Flavobacteriaceae bacterium. Taxonomy (GTDB): domain Bacteria; phylum Bacteroidota; class Bacteroidia; order UKL13-3; family UKL13-3; genus CANJUD01. The sequence continues at coordinate 7,333 of JANYDJ010000179.1, forward strand.
GAGAATGCCTTATGTATTGTAGGACAAGGAAAATTGCAAATTGCAAAAAAGAATCTTGAACAGGCAAAAATTGAGTTTGCGAAAGCGGTTGTACTTACCAAAAATAAAAACGCAAAAGTATTATTATATATAGGTGAAGCCCTTACAAACGGTGAAGTAAAAGATTTGGCACAGGCCGAAATATATTTAACTCGTGCATTAGAGCTCGATGCCAACGACCCAAATATTAATTTAGCTATAGGCGATTTGTGGCTTGAAAGAAAAGACGCATCCAAGCCCATAGAAAACTATAAAATTGCTTTACAAAAAGACAATAAATGTTTGAAAGCATATTTAAGAAAAGGCCGTTTGTATGCCAGTGCCCGCACCCAAGAAAGTTACTTAGTGGCAGTAAGCACCATTCAAGAAGGGTTGAAGATTGACAGTACCTACGCCCCGTTTTACAGTGAAATGGCCTATTTGAACAACCTTGCAAAAAACTATGAAAAAGCAAAAATAAATTACGAAAAATACCTTGCTATTGTTGGTGATGATATATATGCAAGAGTTAAATATGCAGGCTTTTTATTTCTTACCAAAGAGTATCAAAAAGCTGTGGACGAGATAAACTCGATACATACACAAGATAGCTCACGCCCATATTTATATAGACTGATGGGTTATTCGCATTACGAATTAGGTATAACTTATACCAAACCCGGCGATAGCACTCAAGCGAAGGATGAATTTAAGAAAGGCCTTTATGAATTGGATAAATTTTTCGCAAAACAAACTAATGCAGAAAAGATAATTACTGACGATTACAAATATTATGGACTATTACTTATAAAACTAGGTAAAGATTCTTTGGGTTGCAATTATTTGAAAAAAGCGGTAGAAAAAATTAATGCAAAAGCAAGTAAGGAAGAGAGTAAAAAAGAGTATGAACTCGAACGTGAAAAACTACCCGAAATATATAGTGTGCTTGCCGAAAATTACCTGCGTAATAAAAAGTATATAGAAGCTATAAATGCTTTAAACAGCAAACTTGTTATTAAGCAATCGGCCAATGATTATTTTTCTTTGGGTCGTGCCGATGTATATGCCGCAAAAAATGACAGCACTCGCCAAGATAGTGCCATTGCGGCTTTTAGCAAAGTAATTGAATTAAAACCTGACAATCCATTAGGGTACTATTGGCTTGCTCGCACCAAATCGGACAAAGACCCCAAGGTGAAAATAGGTGATGCCAAACCATTATATGAAAAGTTCCTAGAAATCATCGATTCTGATACCCTTAAATACAAAAAGGAAAGCTATAAAAAAGAAATAGTTGAGGCAAACCGTTTTATAGGTTTCTATCATTTTTATTTGGGTAAAAAAGAAGATGCCATTCCTTTTTTCAAAAAAGTATTGGCTATCGATCCTAAAGATGTGTCATCGCAGGATGCTAAAATACGTTTGAAGTTTTAACGTTGTACTGTTAGTTTTCTCTGCAATAAATGGTGTTGATGTTCTACCTCAATGATATAAATACCATCAGCCAAATTTTTAATAGTTAACTGTAAAGGTTTGCAGCAAAATCCTTTCCCGTTATCAATAGTTTTTCCTGCAATATTTGTTAGTCGCCAATTATAATTTAACTCATTGCAGTTATTGGGACAATAGTCTATCATAAAATTATTAGACGCAGGGTTTGGATATAAAGCCAAACTATTCGCCAAATTTATTTCCTCAATGCCAACTCCGGGAGTATAGGTAAATGCCAATGGGAATGATGTGGAAGAACAACCATTGCTATCTGTAATAGTTAATTTATAGGTTGCATCTCGTGGGGCAAAAGCAGTTTTTGTTGTATCATTTGCCATAATTGTATCATTTAATAACCACACATACTTAGATGCATTAACTGAGGCTGTAAGAAAATTAACATTCTGCTGTATGCTGGGCTTTGCAGGGTTTTGATAAACCGCTATATACTTTACTACGGTATCGTTTCCGCCAGGGCCCGTGGCAATAAAAGTAACTTTTTTAATGCCGGCATTAAAGTATTTTACACTAACAATTGTATCAGGAGAGGTAGCTGGAGAGCCATCTTCAAAAATCCAAGCCACAGAAGTTGCTCCTGTAGTTTTACTCGTATAAAAAATTTTACTCCCTTGGCAAATAGTTGAATCGTCCATAGTGAATTTAGCCTTTGGTGGCTGTATAGCTGTAGCGTTCCACATATTGCTTTCCCATAAGCCACGACCAAAAGTGCCCACCCTAATTTTTTGCGTGCTCTTTTGTATTTCCAATTCAGCAATGGGCACCACTGGTAATTTACGACTAAAATAAATCCAATCACTCATATTGTCATTGCGGAAATATACACCCAAATCAGTTCCTACATAAAGGCCATTTTTAGGATTTGCAGTAACGCCATCATGTATAATACAGTTTGCTGGCACATTGGGTAGTTTAGTGCCCGATATATTTGTCCAGTTTGTGCCCCCATTTACTGTTTTATATACTTTCTCGTTTTGTGTATAGCTTCCTATAGTTACATACACTATTTTGGGATCGTTTGGGTTAACTGCAATATAAGTAATAGCTCCATCCACAACTGGAAGAGTACCTGTAATTTTTGTCCAAGTAGTTGTTGCTCCACCATCTGTGGTTTTCCATATATTTCCCCAAGTGGCGGCATATATAGTTTTTGCATCAGAAGGGGCAATTGCCATATTGTTCAAGTTCTTTGTAGTACTGCCCGTAAGATTAGAGGATATAGCTGTCCAATTATTACCTCGGTCAGTGGTTTTGTATACTTCTGTATAACCGGCATATAATGTTTTAGGATCTTTTGGATCCATTATATAAGGAGTAATCCAACTGCCTTTAGGGCTACCGGGTATATTGCCTGATATGTTAACAGCATTACTTACAAATGCATCGCTTGAGCGTTCTATATCGCCGTATTGCGAACTGGCATACATATAGTTTACGTTGGAATAATCTATAATACATTCCATTCCATCACCTCCTTTACTGTCGTCGAAAAGTGTTGCTGTCCTTCTTTTGGTGCCATTATCCTGATGCCCACATAATACAACGTCTGATGCTGTTTGAGAAACACTCAATCTATATATTGCTCCTATATTAAGTCCATTTGTAATATCTGTCCAAGTGGTTGGGTTTCGTGCATAATATATACCACCGTCATTGGTTTCAAACAAAACACTTTTGGGGCTTTTGGCCAATGGATGAAAAGCCATATAATGTTTATCGGCGTGCACAGTAGGGTAAGTGCCGCTAGTGCCGTACCAATTGTTTCCAACATTCCAACTTGTACCTCCGTTTGTAGAATACCAAGTGATAACGCCACCCAAATAAAGTTCATTTGCATTTTTAGGGTTTATAGCAAAGGCCAAATCGTATGATCCTTGTCCGCCTGAAACATTCGCATTATAACTATTACATAAATAGTTTTTGCCTGACGCACTTCCGTCGATATATTGAACCCAATTTGTACCACTATCTGTTGATTTATATAACCCCAATAACCCCTTGCTTGCATTGCAAATAAGGGCATGTACTAAATTATTAGAAGCGGGAGTAACTTCTATATTTATTCTTCTGGCCCCACTAAAATTACTTACCTGATTCCAGGTCGATCCTCCGTCTATGCTTCTATATATTTGTGAATTGCTATTTGCAGCATCATAGGTGGCAGCATATAAAGTATTTGGATTATTGGGTTTTAACTCCAAATCAATAAAATAAGCATTGGCTTTCTTCGACCAGGTTTTACCCGAATCTGTTGTCATATATATACCTGTAGTGGTTGCTGCCCACAAAGTGTTATGGTTCGTTGGGTGCATTTTTAACCTGTTAACCAATGCAAAATCTGTATATATATAAGAGAGTCCTGTTTGTTTCCAAGTTGCTCCACCATCCGTTGTTTTCCAAACGCCAACACTTTTGGTATCACTATATTGGTAAGGACCCTGGGCACCCCAAAAACTACCGTAGTCTCTGTCGCCTGTTGCTATATAAATCACATTGGTGTTGGTATAATCAACAACAATATCAGACACCCCAATTTGGGGAAGAAAATCAGAAAGAGCAGTCCATGTTTTCCCATAGTTGGTAGTTTTCCATATCCCTCCTGCTGGAGTCCCCACCCAAAATGTATTACTATCTGTAGGATGAAAAGCGACACAGTTTACCCTACCTATTCCGCTATAGCCACTTTGCGAAGAATTAAAACCCAAGCTAACCCAATTACCCGAATCATTATTTCCGCGTTCAGTGTTTTTACGTTGCTGCATCTTGCTCCACTCCTCAAAAATATGTCCCTGAGCAGGCATGGTTCCATTTTCTCCAACTCTGGCTCTCCAGTAGTTGTCCCAACGTTTATATACACTATATCCTTGCCCTTTTTGTATTGGCTTGCTCTCATAATCTTTTAATGTTTGTTTTTCAACTTCATCAATAGTGGTCTGCGTTTGTGCAGCAGAAAAATTATATATAGCGAGGCTACAAAAAAGATATAATACGAATTTTTTCATGGTAGTTTTATTGGAAATTAACGAATTTTTGCAATACAAATTCTTTAATTAATAAGTATTTTGTTTTGCCTTTTATTTTATATCTAATAAGTGCCTTCCCATTGTGTTTCATTGGCGGCAGAACTTCTCTAACATTGGCTTCTATTGTATATCCAATATGTACTTCTAGTAAATCTTTACGCTTTGGGTTAAAAGTGGCTTCAACACCAATTTTCTGTTTGTCGACCCATGCACTATCAAATGTGGGCGTGTCTTTGGCAATATCTGAAATAAAAACATGGTAATCAACTCCACGTCCTGCATCTAATGTGCCTGCACTCCAATGGGTTTCGGTGGCATTCAGAATTTCAAAGTATTTTGATGAAGTACTGATTGTCTTATTACCACAAGCATAAATAAGTGTTACCAGACTTATTGCAGTAATAATTGTAGTTAGTTTTTTTTTCATGAATGGAGGGCAAAGATACTCATGCTAGCCCTCAGTTCAAAAGTGCTATAAAAAATTTACCTTTATCTCACTTAGGCAGTATATTATCCTGTAATTTTGCAACACTTTAAAATTATTTTCAAATCATTATATAATTCTGTAAATGCTACCACAAGTTATTGATAACAAAGACACACGCTCAGGCTTTGGTGTCGGACTTTTAGAAGCTGGCCAGCTTAATGAAAACATTGTTGCCCTTTGTGCCGACCTAACGGGTTCGCTTAAAATGGACGCTTTTCAAAAAGAATTTCCCAATCGTTTTATACAAGTGGGAATTGCTGAAGCTAATATGATTGGCATTGCAGCGGGTTTAACTATTGGTGGCAAAATTCCATTTACTGGAACCTTTGCAAACTTTAGTACGGGTCGCGTATATGATCAGATTCGTCAATCGGTAGCATACTCTGGCAAAAATGTGAAAATCTGTGCATCGCACGCAGGGCTTACGCTGGGGGAGGATGGTGCCACACATCAAATATTAGAAGATATAGGATTAATGAAAATGTTGCCGGGCATGACGGTGATAAATCCCTGCGATTATAACCAAACAAAAGCTGCAACCATGGCGATTGCAAATTACGAAGGACCTGTATATTTACGTTTTGGTCGCCCAGTGGTTCCCAATTTTTGGCCAGCCGATAAAGCATTTGAAATTGGTAAAGCATGGAAAATAAAAGACGGAAAAGATGTAAGCATTTTTGCCACCGGTCATTTGGTGTGGAAAGCGATTGAAGCCGTTCAAATATTAGCCGAGCAAGGCATCGATGCCGAACTTATAAATATACATACTATTAAACCTTTGGATAATGAAGCAGTATTACAATCGGTTGCCAAAACAGGTTGTGTAGTAACTGCCGAAGAGCACCAACGCAATGGCGGATTGGGCGATAGTATATGCCAACTACTAGCATTCAACAATCCAAAACCAGTTGAAATGGTAGCCGTAAACGACAGCTTCGGCGAAAGCGGAACTCCAGAACAACTCATGAAAAAATACGGCCTCGAAAAAGAAAACATTATAGAAGCCTGCAAAAAAGTAATAGCAAGGAAATAGTAGTCAGTGGTCAGTAAACAGTAGTCAGTTCACACGGCTATCTGATGTATGGCACTCACAACTCGTAACTCACACTCACAACTGACTTATGTTTGCTCACGGAAAAAATATACGCACCTTTTCATTAGAAGAATTACAACAATTATTCTTAGAGAAAGGCGAGCCTAAATTTCGTGCAAAACAATTATATGAATGGCTGTGGCAAAAACAAGCTGCTACTTATGATGAAATGAGTAACCTGTCTCTTGCTACGCGTACTTGGCTTGAAACTACTTTCCCAATTCATCCTGTTGCAGTCGACCACAAACAGATAAGTAATGATAGAACTATTAAATCTGCATTTCGTTTACATGATGGTTATTTTGTAGAAGGCGTTTTAATTCCTACCGAGAGTAGGATGACCGCTTGTATAAGTAGTCAGGTTGGTTGTAGTTTATCGTGTAAATTTTGTGCTACAGGTAAAATGGAACGCAAACGCAATATCGATTTTTATGAAATTTTTGATCAAGTAGCGTTGATTAAAAAACAATCGGAAGAACATTATAATATACCACTAAGCAATATTGTTTACATGGGCATGGGCGAACCGTTGCTAAACTATAGCAATGTAATGAAAAGTATAGAGATGATTACAAGTCCTGATGGATTGGGCATGTCGCCGCAGCGTATTACTGTTTCTACAGCAGGTATTTCAAAAATGATTACAAAACTTGCCGACGATGGAGCAAAGTTTAATTTGGCTTTATCACTCCATGCTGCCAATGATAGAAAGCGTGATGAAATAATGCCGATTAATGAAAGTAATACTTTGGCCACTTTAGAAGAAGCATTAAGTTATTTCTATAATAAAACAGGAACACGACCTACATTGGAATATATAGTTTTTGATAAGTTTAATGATAGTATAGAAGATGCCAATGAACTTGCTGCATTTGCCAGAAAATTCCCCACCAAAATAAATTTAATAGAATATAATTCCATCGGCGATGGCCTGTTCCAAAAAGCTGGCGAGCAAAGATTAAATGCTTTTGTACGCCATCTGGAAAGCAAAAAACTCATCGTAAATCTTCGCAGAAGTAGGGGTAAGGATATTGATGCGGCATGCGGGCAGTTGGCGAATAAGGGGTAGGGAGACTTTATATTTTGTATTTTGGGCATACATCTATTCAGAACATAAATAATATTTATAGTACGGTTGTCATTCCGAGGAACGAGGAATCTAGGGTGTTTCAGTGTTTATTCGTAGATTTCTCGCTCACGCTCGAAATGACAAAAGGGTATTATGTCTTGACTAGATATATGCCGTATTTTTTGATTTTATATTTTATTAATGTGGTACTGGCCTAAAAATTTGTAACTTTGTAAAATGATTATCAAAGATGAAATATTAAATCATCAATCTGATTTTATTGCATTGTGCCAAAAACATCAGGTGAAACAACTGTTTGCATTTGGTTCTGCAATTACCGATAAGTTTAATGATACTGAAAGTGATATCGACTTATTGGTTGAGATAGACGATGCTGACCCTATTGAACGCGGAGAAAAACTATTATCATTATGGGATACGTTTGAATTGTTTTTCAAAAGGAAAGTAGATTTACTCACAGACAATTCCATTCGCAATCCTTATTTAAGAAAAAATATTGATGCTACTAAAATATTAATATATGACAGAGCAGGGTCGAAAGTATTTATCTGATATTATTCAAGCGATTGATTTGATTGAGGATTTTACACAATCAATTTCAAGTTATAATGAATATATACTTGATTTGAAAACACAAAGTGCCGTGGAGCGACAATTAAGTATTATAGGCGAGGCAGTTAATAAGTTTGATACTCTTCATCCCGAAATTAGTTTGCAACATGCTAGAAAAATTGTTGGATTTCGCAACCGATTAATTCATGCTTATGATGCGGTGGACTCATCAATGATTTGGGTTATTATTAAAAAATATATAATACCTCTTAAAGTAGAAGCTGCTGAAAAAATAAAATAGTAATTTGCTGCTTGCGTGCAGTTGGCGAATAAGGGGTAATTGTATATATAATATATGAATTTATTTAATAGTATTCTTTTTGTAATATGTTTTATCTCATGCGACAATTATGAGATAAAGAACCCTTCCTTAATTAAATGGAATGAAGTTGCTAATATTGAAAGAGGAAAAATTATTGATTTTTGTCAAATTGATTCAATAGCTAATAATTATGTAATTTCTCTTTCCTTTTTTCCTGGAACTGGAGGAATTCATATTTTCAAAACTAATTCTAAAGATTCAGTTATTGATAATATTGTATTCGAAGGCAAAACAAAAAACTACATTTCCTCTGTTCATATAACTGACAGTGTTATACATCTGAGCAGAGGGGGTTGGGAAGATAAAGTGTTTAAGTCGTCCTTTCTTTATAGTAAAGATTTAGGTGAATCTTGGAATGAGATAAATACTCCGTTAGAATTTATAAGAAAATTTATATTTACTAAAAATCTGCTTTTTGCAGAAGGGAATTTAGGAGGCACAACAAGAATTATTAAATCTAGTGATAATGGCAAAAATTGGGAAGAAATTGATTGTTTAAAAATAGGATTAAAACAATTCAGACTAATTGCAAGCTTAGGAAATGAAGGAGAAATATTAGGTTTTGGATTACATACTTTTTCAATTAAAGATACTAAGTTGCTACTTTTTAATTCAAAAGAGAATAATTTTATAGAACTTGAAGATATGGGCGGAGAAAATTATATAAAACCAATTTCAAAAAATAAATATCTTCATGGAATAATCAATAATGGGAAAATTGATACATATATTATTCAAAATAAAAAATTACATTACCAAGAAAAAATTAAAACGCCCAAAGGAATAAGTGAAATTAAAAATATATACTTAGGAGATAGTTTTTATATAATAACAGCAAGACAAAAAGAATTAAAGGGAATGACTTTATCATGGATAAGTTATGATAAAGGAGTGCGTTGGCAGCCTTATCGCCAAGAAGAAGAATATCAATTAATATCTAATTCATTCGGAGGATTATTTATGAGAAATAAAGATAATAATATTATGAAGGGAGAATTGTAGTCAGGTTTTTTTATATACCTTTCAATTTCTCCATCAATTCCCCCAACCCAATCGCCATCGCCCCATTCGGCAAAGGAAAACTTATATATAATAAATTTTTCGTAGTCTTTAATCATCTAATCGATTTTCAATATCCATACGTTGGTGTAAAATCCGTATAATTTCTATTGTGTTTTGCTTTTCAGCTGTTCTATAAAAAACTATGTGGGACTTTACTTTGGAACATCTGTAGTTTTTTCTGATGTGTGAAAGGTCGTTGCCAACTTCAGGCTTTTGAGATAGGTATTCTATTTCATCTATAATAAGATTTAAATATCTATCTGCTTGCTCCTGCGACCAATGTTCAAAAGTATAAAGCCAAATATTTTCTAGGTCTTTAGCGGCTTTAACACTAATTTTATAGTTCATCAGTTATATGTTTTTGATGAAGGTTTTTAATAAACCCATCCCGGTCAAACTTTTTTACAAAACCAGATTTTTCACCTGCTTTAAGTTCTTTAATAAGCTCAATCTTTTTACTTTCTTCCTGCTCAAAAAGTCGTAACGCAGCCCTAACAACTTCGCTTGCTGAAGAAAATCTACCAGTTTGAATTTGTTGGTTAATAAGCTTATCAAAATAATCTCCCAAAAGGATTGAAGTATTTTTTGCCATTTGAATTTCAATTTTGTTTCAAAGATACCAAGAATTGGTATTGTTGTCAAATAAAATTTTGTGTACGATTTTAATATAGAAAAACCACTGGCACTTTTAAAATTGTAGATGTCTCCTTCGTCGACATGACAAAAAGAGTATCAGACTTCTTTCATAATTGAAAATTATATATACCAGCAATAAGATTTAATCTCAAAGAGAATCTTTTTCTTCTGTTTCTATATTTTTCGGCAAGGATTCTGAATATTTTCACACTTCTTATAACATTTTCAACAGTAACTCT
>JANYDJ010000180.1 GCA_025363675.1 Flavobacteriaceae bacterium
GTGAATAGGGAGGTGTAAGGAGTGAGGAGTAAGGAGTAAGGAGTAAGGAGTAAGGAGTAAGGAGTAGGAGTAGGAGTAGGAGTAGGAGTAAGGAGTAAGGAGTAAGGAGTAAGGAGTAAGGAGTAGGAGTAAGGAGTAAGGAGTAAGGAGTAGGAGTAGGAGTGAGGGGAAGAGGCAATCAATTTACTTGTTTATTTACAGTTACAATTAATGATATATAATATATAATGGGAACACAAAACTATAGTAACCACCGCCAAAAAATAAAACCATTTGTATTATACTTATGTGCTTTATTGGTATTGATTTTTCTTTCCTCAGTATTTAGTTTTTGTTATAGAGTTTGTCACGATGAAAAATTATATATATCTGTCCACCTCATAGGAATATCTGTGGCATTGGTGGGATTGTTTATATATAGTTATGTCAGAATATTTGCTTTGCAAGACAGATTGATTAAGCAAGAATTAAATTTCAGACATTATATATTGTTTGGAAAATTGCTTGATGAACGTTTGAACACCAGACAAATTGTTGCCCTCAGATTCGCATCCGATGCGGAACTGCCAAGTTTGATAGAACAAGCCATTAACGAAAAACTTTCTAATACCGAAATTAAAAAGAGAATTAGTAATTGGGTGGGAGATTATGGGAGGGTGTAATGATGAATGATGAATGGCTGACGCCAGGTTTATTATATAATATTAAAGAAGACAATAACTAACAAAAATACAGTAGCAGCGACAAAGTCTTTATACTTTATACTTGCTACCTTATACAAAAAACAAAACGCGGAAGCAGCGTCAAGTACTATATACTTTATACTTGCTACCTTATACAAAAAACAAAACGCGGAAGCAGCGACAAAGTACTATATACTTTATACTTGCTACCTTATACAAAAAACAAAACGCGGCAGCAGCATCGAGTACTAGCTACCTGATACTATCTACCTGATACTAAACAATGACTACACTAGAACAAAGCATTTACAACTTAATAGTTGAAACCAGTACCAACTTACCTAGCGATGTGCGTAGGTCAGTACTTAAGGCCCACAACAGCGAACTGAAAGGAACCAAGGCCGGAATTGCATTGGATACTATTACCAATAATATTGATATGGCTTGCCACGATGTGGGACCCATTTGCCAAGATACAGGCATGCCCACTTTTGAAGTAAAAACTCCTGTGGGTGTCGATCAAATTGAGATTGAGGAAATCATTAAAAATATGGTAGCACAGGCAACCAAAGATGGTAAACTTCGCACCAATTCTGTAGACCCGATTGATGGTAGTAATTCTGGAAATAATTTAGGACCTGGAACTCCTGTTATACATTTTCACCAGCACCGAAAAGATTATATAGATATTAGATTGATATTAAAAGGTGGGGGTTGCGAAAATAAAAATATACAATACTCATTACCCTGCGAATTGGAACATTTGGGAAAAGCAGGTCGCGATGTGGATGGCATACGCAAATGTATTATGCACTCCGTGTGGCAGGCACAGGGCCAAGGCTGCTCGGCAGGTTTTATAGGTGTAGGAATTGGTGGAGACAGAACCAGCGGATACGCACTTGCCAAAGAACAATTATTTAGAAATACGGAAGATGAAAATCCAGATTCAGTATTAAGAGATTTGGAAAACTATATAATGGACAATGCCGATAAATTAAAAATTGGCACCATGGGTTTTGGCGGGGCAGTTACATTATTGGGTTGCAAAATTGGAAAGTATAATAGACTTCCTGCATCATTTTTTGTAAGTGTTGCATATAATTGCTGGGCATATCGCAGGTTGGGAATAAAGATAAATATACAAGATGGAAGTATTATAGAATGGATGTATCGTGATGCTGATGAGCCCAAACAAATGTATGATAATACTGCCGCAGAAGATACTTCACAAATAAGAGTACATACCCTCACACCGCCCATTAGCGAAGAACAAATTCGCAATATAAAAGCAGGCGATGTGGTGGAACTAAATGGTATTATATATACAGGACGCGATGCCATGCACCACCACATGTTAGAGCATGATGCACCCTATGATTTGCACGGAGCTGTTATATATCACTGCGGACCTGTAATAAATAAAGACGCTGAGGGTAAATGGAAAATTACCGCAGCCGGGCCAACTACCAGTATTCGTGAAGAGCCCTATCAAGGAACTATATTGAAAAAAACTGGAGCCAGAGTGGTGATGGGAAAAGGTGGCATGGGGCCTAAAACTTTGCAGGCATGCCAAGAACATGGTGCTATATATTTGAATGCAATAGGAGGTGCAGCACAGTATTATGCCCGTTGTATTAAAGATGTAATTGATGGCCAATGTTTAGAATTTGGCACACCCGAAGCTATGTGGCAACTAGAGGTGGAAGGATTTAGAGCTATCTGTACGATGGACAGTCATGGCAATTCACTACATAAAGAAGTACTTGCTGATAGCGGAAAAGAACTGGAACAATTTGCCGATAAAGTTTTTTGATAGTGATACAACTATAAATATATAATTAGCGTTAAGCAATATATTATTATCATACATGTTTAAAAAATTACCGCATATATTTATTATCATATTATTTGTTCATTCAAATATATATGCCCAACAAAAAAAACCATTGGTACGCCCCAATAGGGCAGTGCAATATTGTTTTCAATACACCCCTATAAAACCAATGGGCGAAATGGGTAAGAAATATGGTATCATGAATACTATTGGATTTGGGGTGGGGTATAAATCAAACAAACGGTGGCAATTTTTGGGATATGGTAGATTTATGTTTGGCAACAGTGTGGTGATGGTAAATCCACTACAATATATAAACACTATTGATGGAGATATTATAAATGCAGATGGTGCTTTAATCCAACCTCGATATTATGCAAGAGGGATACAAATAATGGCCGAGGTGGGAAAGGTTTTTTTGCTAAATACCAAACGAAATACCGGCACAGGTATCCTTCTCACTTTTGGGGCAGGATATATACAGCACAAATTACGCATCGAAATTCCGGGCGAGGGGGCACCACAATTATATCCCGATTATAAGCAAGGTTATGATAGATTCCATAGTGGACTAGCCCTAACCCAATATATGGCCTATCAATATATGGATCCCAAAAATAGAACCATCAACTTCCAGATAGGAGTGGAGCTCAATGAAGCTTTTACGGTGAATCGCCGTGGGTTTAATTATGATGAAAGGCAGTATGATACCAAAACCAAACTTGACTATTTTCCCGGCCTGCGATTTTGCTGGTTTATTCCCAAATACCTGAAAGGATTTCAGGATGATGATGGGTATAGGTGGAAATAAAAACAGTCCGAACAAGATTTGTATGATTAAATGATAGACATGATTATAATATAATACTTCTATAAATTTTTCACCGCAATGTATTATATATAATAAAACCTAGCGTCTATATTTTTTTGTATATATGCTCGCTACGCCCTTGTGAAGCAGCTGTTATATAATAGACCTCTTTCATAATTCCCCATGCCCCTTATTATATAGAACGGGCCTAATTTTTTCATTGAGCAGTGATAGTGGTAAGATGGCGAAGGAGCAGACAAGCCTGTGCTTTGGCGGTGCGGTGCGAAGGCCATCTTACCCACGGTTTTGCGGTGCGTTCTGCCATTGCTTGGGGCAAAAATCACCTCTCAATGGAAAAACGCTTTTGCTTACTTTTTGCGTAAAAAGTAAGGCCCGCCCAGTGAGGGCAGCGACGAAAAAAGCAATTTTTTTGACTGTTTTTTTTAAATTATAAAAGATATATAATATTTTAGTTGTATATTTTCATTAATATGAACAAAAGGGGAATTTGTATTTTTTAATTGGACTGTTTTTGAGGCGGGTTTAAAAATATTATTTAAAAATGTCATATCCAATAAGTGTAAGCATATAAGTCCTCCTTATCCACGGTGCATTTAATTGGTCTTTCATTATTTTTTGTTGCACAAGCCCAATCCCTTTTGCATAATAATTATCTATTAAGGTAATATTATCTTTTGTAGTTTGTTTAGATACATATACTGCTTCAAAATCGCCAACGTTTGTCTTTATATTTACTGTATTTCTGTATTGAAAAGTGTAAGCATCTATATAATGTCCGTAAGCAGTATCTTCTTTGGGTAGCAATTCAAAATAAGTTCTCCCTTTATCATCAACCAATTGGCTATCCTGTCCATTCATCAAATATTCTTCTTGTTTCCACTTTAAATTATCGCCCGAATAAGTATGTGTTATATAATAAAAATAAGGATCATATATTCTACATCCATCCGACCTTCTTTCAACAACCTGTGCTGTTTTTTTACCCAAATAATGTAGGCTGGAATCATAAGCAACTGAATCGACCCTGTATACCCATTTGTTGGGAACTAGCATAGGGTAATATTGTGCGGCTCCATTATCATCCAAATCTGGTATGCGTGCAAAACGATTCTGATATTTACAAGGATCTCTATTACAAGCCAATAGTAGCAATGCGAAAAATATATGATATATGTTTAGTTCCCTTTTCATTTTTTCTTTAAAAATTTAGGTACTGATAGCTGATACTTATAGGCCATATAAGCATACCCAAAAACCGGATAATATACCGCTTCATAAATTCGATGGTTAATACTCATTCTATATTGTTGTTGCATTGCCGGCATCAGGTCTTTAGTATACCCCAATGTTAATGCATTATTTTTTCCCAGGTAAAAATCATTTCGATACTCAGCATATAATGCAAATGCTATTTTAGGCTTGTCTATTATATGATTTACTGCATAACTTGGTCCATTTACAAGTGGTATAATATTACTTTGCAATGGATTATCAAAACTACTCCAATAATAAGAATTAGAATTCCCCCAGATTCTTTTTAATAAATAATTTACTGAAATACCTGCATAAAATGATATTCCTGTGTTATCTGATTGCTTATTATAAAATCGGATTAACAAAGGCACCTCAATATAACTATAGTTATATCCAAAAAAAATAGTTCCAATTACGGTGTCAAGAAATTGATTCTGAATAAAATCGAATCTCTTATTAGTAAAACGCAGACCCGTAATATAATGCAGTTTCTTAAAACTTGATTTATATTGAATAGAAATAAAATAACCTGTGTGGTTACTCTTCATTTGATATGCTCCTAAATAGGAAGGGTCGAACGGATTTTTAAACATATTATAACTGTTAGGTTTATAATGTAAATTAGCATAGCTTTTATTCAACCCAATTTCAATACTTAGAGCAGACTTTTTATTTTGAGCAATTGTAAATAAGGGAGCAATAAATATGATAAAAAAGAATGGTCTCATTAGTTATAACGTTTTCGTCCATTTCAATTTAACAGAAAGCCCATACACTCCTCCTCTCTTTGGGTTTGCAGCATTATCACCATATTGATAAGAGTCGTTGTATTCCCAGGTTCCTTCAGTGCCAGCTTGGTTAACAGTAAAATCTGAATAGTCAATAATCAAAAAATGGTCATTATGATTAAGGTGTTCAGTAGGGAATGGATCTGTATCTCCATAATATTTACTTGATGTCCCCTTATCAACATCTTCCACTTTTGTACCAAATGGGTATTGTCCCAAACATGACCAAATTCTATCAAAGGTGTGAGAGCCTACAGATTGGTTCCCAGGTAATCTATTCATATTTAATGTTATGGTGTTCACTGGCCTCCAATCATCTTCCCAAAAAATTAGATATATCCTATCCCCATTGGGGCCAAGTGGTACAAAATTGTCAGACAAAAGTTGTGTTTTGTCATGTTGGTGGTCTGTCCCCCCGTTATGTTTGCGGGTTCCTGTAATATTAGCCTCATCAACATACCTCTTTGAAATATGCCTTTTTTTCCATCTGTCAAATCTTTTCTCTTCAATAAATTCTTTAGAGCCATCAGTATGAACAATAGCCATTGCATAATTAATTGCATATTTACCTTGATAATTATATTCTCTCCATGGAATTTCAGGCACAATTGTCGGATTCGTCAATTTTATTTTTGCATCTTCTGTCACAGTTACGCTTGTGATTTCCAATTTGTATTTTGAGCTACAATCAGCCGGACAGTTTTCACCGCAAATATTATTACAAAATCCATCCCCGCAAATGAGCAAACTTTCATTTGAGCATTCATATGATCTGTCGGCAGGGAAATCATTTCTATCACAACTAACTATTACTATATAATAACTATTCATTGCAGCCGCTTCTACATCATCCCAATTGTTAAAAGTTACTGTGCCCAAGGTGTTATTAGAGTTATTCATTTATATCCCTTAATTGGCAAATATGGATTGGGCAATCCATTAGGTTTATAACTTGGCTCAAAGTTTTTTATAGGTATTACCAAAAATTGGTAAGGAATTATATGCGTTTTGATGTGTTTGATAACCTGTATATGTTTCATCAATTCCAACAATATTCGTATATGTAAAAAGTGATATAGCTGGAGAAGTTGACGTTTCTTGCCAGTTAAATTGAACTATATATCCGGGGTCAAATGCAGTGGTTGGAACTCCATTTCCAATAGGTGTAGCTTGCCAATGTATTATTGCATCTCCTAAATCAGGTTGTCCCGGACCTCCAGCCCAAGGGGTAAGAGTTGATTTTAAAGCATTGTTAATATATTGGTCTCCAATAGGAGATTCTTCTCCATCGGTACCAGTCCCAGTTATATCATATTGAGAGGCAGCTAATTGATTTCTAAAACTAGTATTATTACTTGCGGTAGTTTTTCCTCCAATTATTGAATAAGCAATTGCTAAATACTCCATTTGGCCCCATGAGTTCACAAAACCTGGGTCAACAACACTCGCAATGGTTTCCGTCCACTTGGGTTTGTCAGAAGATTTGTCATTTGTAGCCCTCGACTTCCTTTGACAGGTTATTGCAAAAACAAGCAGGATACTGATAATAAAAAGATAGATAGTAGTTTTTTTCATAAAAATTTAATTTATTTAGAAAGCAAAGATATTTTTATTTAGTTAGAAAACAATCTTTTATTTATCAATCAAAGTTTTGCTCCTAATCTCTATGTCTCTAAAATTAATAAAATGGTTGCTTCTATTAATAATTTACTTGTCAATAAAACCATTGAACCAAAGTTTTGCAGCTTACAAAAGGCTGAGACTTTTAGCAGAGAACTTAATTTGAAAAATATATAATAAAAAAAGCCCGAACTTTCGCTCAGGCTTTCTCATTAAATATTTTGTGTAATTATTTCGCTGGTGCTGCGGGTGCTCCGGGTTGAACTGGTGCTACAGGGGCAGCAGAATTGTCGAAATGGTCTTTTACTTTGGTATCGAAGCCTTGGCCTTGATCGGGTTTGCTAAAGCTTGTGCCTAGGCAAATAACAAAAATGCCGATGGCAACACCCCAAGTTATTTTTTCGATAAGGTCGCTGGTACGTTGTACACCCACTATTTGTTGTGGGAAATTGAAGTTGGCAGCAATACCGCCGCCTTTAGGATTTTGTATCAGCACCGCCAATATTAATATGAAGGAGATGATGATGAGTATAATGCAGAGGAAAGTAAACATATTATTCTAAATTATTTTCGGTTTTAATCTTTTTAATTTGGGCTGCAAATATGGTGAATTTTTCTGGGAATTTCAAACTTAATTTTTCATAAATTTTTATGGCCTTCAAGTAGTTGTTCTGTTTCAAGGCAATTTTGGCAAGTGTTTCAGTGGCAAGGTCCTCATGGGGCTCCAAACTTTTCTTGGCTGCAGTGGATGGGTTGAAAAAAGATGTTTTGGGTCGGCTGATGGTTGGGTTAGAGCTCATAAATTTTTCCAAAATATCGTCAGAAAAAGTTGGTTTGGGAGCTTGAACGGATTCTTGTTTGGCAACACTTAGCATCGATTGTTCGCTAGCACTATCCAGGGGTTTAGAAGGTATTATATAATCGGCAGTGGGTTGTTTTAAAAGAATACCCATTGGCTTGTCACGCATAAATACACTGCTATTTGAGGAGGCTGTTTGTTTTAGCCACTCACTGAAGGGTCTTTCAGCCACGGGCATTTCAACCTCTTCAAGCATGGCTTCATTTGCGGGTTCTATATATAATTCTTCAACAACAATTTCTTGCTCGAGGGTTTCTTCAATTACAGGCTCTTCAACTATTGGGTGTTCAACCAAATCAGCAACTGTTTCTGTCTCTTCAACAAGGGGTTCCTCAATTGCCGGCTCTTCACTTATCGGTTGTTCAACCCAATCAGCTACTGTTCCTGTCTCTTCAACAAGGGGTTCCTCAATTGCCGTGTTTTCTATTGGTGCTTCTTCCATAACAATTTCTTGTTCGATAGTTTCTTCTGCTATTACAGGAGTTAGTGTTTCAGTGATATAGGTTACGCCATCGGGAAGTTCGGGTTCTATCGTTTCTTCAACAGGTGTTTGTATATTCTCAACGGGTGCATCTATTTGTTCTATCGTTTCTTCAGTAGTTTCTAATATACTTGTTACGTTTTCGTCTAATATTTCTGCTTCAACTGGTAGGATATCTTCGGTAGTTTCAATAGCTTCATTCTCGGGTGTCACCAGTGTTTCATCAACAGTTTTAGCAACGGGGAAAGATATTTCTTCTATCATTACCGGTTTGTTTGCCGCTTTTAATAAACTATATAATAATGATCTATTTGGAGCATAGAGTGCGGCTAATTTTAGCTGCTTTTCAAAGGAATAATTATCCTGATTTTTCAAACACTTGGCCAATAACAAATGAGCCGCCTGAAAATAGGGGTAGTCCTTAATAAGGCCCCGCAACTGCACCTCGTCGTGCAAGTTCAGGTTGTTAGGATATTGGGTGTATTGGTAGAATTGCCAGGAGTTCATTTTAGTAGGAGGAATAAGGAATAAGGAATAAGGAATAAGGGGTAAGGAGTAAGGAGTGAGGAATAAGGGGTAAGGAATAAGGAATAAGGGGTAAGGAGTAAGGAGTAAGGAGTAAGGAGTAAGGAGTAAGGAGTGAGGGGTAAGGGGTGAGGAATAAGGAATAAGGAGTAAGGAGTAAGGAGTGAGGGGTAAGGAATAAGGAGTGAGGAGTGAGGAGTGAGGGGTCGTTTGCTGCCGTATGCTCCTTA
>JANYDJ010000061.1 GCA_025363675.1 Flavobacteriaceae bacterium
TCAGTCTCCAGACTGACGAACCTGTGCAGCAAGTCAGGAGACTTGAACAGCTTGCTCACAAGGCAGCGTATTGCGAGGGCAAGCCAAATTATATATATTTGCACACATGAATAAACTTCATGGAATGATTGGGGATTGTACTCCGAGTGCCGGGTTGCAAACCCTTCTTTCTATAAAGAGTCGCCAGTTGTCGCAGTTCTTCATAAACTACTTCCAAGTTGTCGCCGTTCTGCGAACGGTGACTAATATAAAGGCCGTTCTCCTGAACGGCGATAGTTTCGATTCGTGTCAAACATCGCAGCACTTATATATATATGTTTCTGAGAAAAGTGAAAACCTACGCCGATTTGCAACAGGAATGATCCCGCTTTTTATGAATATATAATCCGCCGCCGCGGATGCTATCAATACAAAAACGAAAAATATAGTTTATATAGGTGTCGGGAAATGAGCCTGTGCCGCAAGTTAGGAGGCTTGAACAGTTTGCTCACAAGACAGCGTATTACGAGGGCAGATGATTACATTTTAAATTTATTTCTTCAAAACCCTTCCATTTATTATACGATATATATAAATATATTTTTGGGTTACTTTAAAAAATATAACATAGGTTCGTCTAAAAGAAATACTTTTATATTTTTCAAATTCTTGATAGCGGGAGTTTCTTATAGATGTTTCATAATCTCCAAGCTCTTCACAGAAATCAATTAAACTATTTATATATTTGGAAGCAGTTTCTGGACTTTGTTTTTCAATTGCTATATAATGAAAGATGCTTTCTAAATTCTTAACAGCACCTGTTTTCCATTTTACTACAATTTTGCCCATTCCTTCATCTTAAGTTTTACCTGCTTACTAGTAATACCTTTGGATTTGTCTGAAGACATTTCATCTAATATCTGTTGTCTTTCTTTTTCAGATAAGGGTCTGCTTCCAGTAATATCTAGAGAAAAGCCTTGTTTTACCCAGCTCTTAAATTCTTTCTCAGGCATCACCACAAAATTTTGCCCATCTATTCTTATTGATGTGAACATGTAGCAAATTTAGTTACTTTGTATGAAATTTTGAAATATTATATCAAATTCCTTTAAATCTGTGTAACTACTCAGTTGTCTCCTTCTGCTGAACGGCAGTATATAAAATTCTAGCTGCATTTATATATATATTTGCACACATGAATAAACTTCATGGAATGATTGGGGATTATACTCCGAGTGCCGGGTTGCAAACCCTTCTTTCTATAAAGAGTCACCGTTCTTGGAGAACGGCGACAACGTGACTTGTGTAATCCGATTTATCTTTCCAAGTTATTGTAAGCGTTTTTACATTTATCTTGTTTATAATACCTGTATCGTTATTTTGCTTTATTATTAAGTTTTCAAATAATAAAAATTTACCAAAAGCTGCATTGGAATTACGTCTATATTTATCACCTTTAAATTCTATAATTAGTGGAATTGTTAATTCCATTCCATCTATATTGCCGTTAATTAAAGTTACTCCTTTATATGCACTCCACAAGCCCTGTAAAGCTTGATTAATAATCTCAGTTCTTTTAAAAGTAGAGAGTGTATCAAATTCTTCCCAGATACTTCTAGTGCTATCATCTGTTTTTCTATTATATGAAGTTACTGATGATTTATCTGGAAAAGAGCAGAAAATTAATCCAGTGAAAATTAATATAATTATTTTATCCATATTTTTTATTTAATTGAAAGATAGTATCAGCTACACTAGGTATGCTTTTGCCATGGTTTTCTATGTAATAATATCGAGTAGGTTCGCTCACAGCCATCGACTACAAATATAGTTGAAGATTGCAGCTTTCAAAAAAAATAGGCTGTGTTGGTTTGGCGTGGCTTTTTGTGTCAAGCAGACCGAGTGTATACCGCTTTACCTGATTAAATCACAACGTATATAAAACTTAGTTCTAATCTCCGTTATACTAGTTGGTTAACTAGTTGTTAGATATCAAACTATATGAAGGGTATTTGCGTAAGAATTGATCTGTAAGAAGATTTAATTACGTTTTTTAATTAAACAGTTGTAGTCATTATTATTTATTATATAATAATGTTTTAATAGTAGGATTATTAATACAGGTACTTACAATCAATAGAAAGAACGTAATTACAGCGGTCAGTATAACAATTTTGTTTCGCTGTTTTTTATTTTCGGGTCTAGTAAAATAACGATATTTTTCAATGTGATTCTTAAACCCAATTTTTTTTGAGAACAAAATATATTCATTAATTAGAAATGAAAAAGCCATGAAAGTAATAACATACGCTATAAAAAAAGAAATCTTTTTGCCATTAATGAACTCAGCTATAAATAGAAAACTAAACAAAATTAGTGCAAGAGTTAGTTCCATAAACCAACTAGCATTTATATGAGGGGTCTCTTTTTC
Organism: Flavobacteriaceae bacterium; assembly: GCA_025363675.1. GTDB lineage: Bacteria > Bacteroidota > Bacteroidia > UKL13-3 > UKL13-3 > CANJUD01. Next base: position 2,411 of record JANYDJ010000061.1, read on the forward strand.
TCCTAAGTCGTAAGACAACCAATATGCTGCAAAAAAAATCTTCCAATATATATTTATCATTTAATTTTTGTATTATTATTTATTAGCATCCTCATACATTTGATAACCGATTCGTGCTGTAAAGTATATTCCTGAAGCTAGTTGAAAACCTGGTATAAAAGCTAGATACCCCATATAAGTGTCTATTGAAGCGATAATTATTGAACTAGCAGAATAATCATTATTATGTATATCTACTACAGACATCACAACACCTGTCGCAAATAGTGCTTTACTAGCATATTTCGTGCCTGAAATCATTGCTTTGTTAAAATCAATTGCACTTTCCATTGGTCTACGATAAGCATAACCACCGCCTTTTAAAGCACTTGAAAGCAATTCATTTTCTTTAGTTAGATATCCTTCATATAAGGAAGTAGTGGTGCCTAATAAAAAGGCTCCTGAGCTTAGACCTTGATTAAGGTCTGATCCTGGGTTAGATGAGGTGCAATTGGGATATTTTGCAAGAGCCGTTTTAGGTACAAGTGGAGAATTAGCCGTAGGTGGATTGCTTGCCAGCTTATGCATTGTTGCATTATATTGTATCGCGAATTTAGCAGGTTTCAATATTTCATATTTAGAACTTTCTCCTTCCCACCCAAAGTTGAAATATTTATTTTTAGATTTGTCATAGCCTTCACCATATTCAAATCGATAGGTACCACCATTTGTTACTTGACTTTGATTATAAACATTTTTGTCAAAAGTCCATTGACCATTTTTCCCTTCAATCCACCTACCAGCCCAACATACCCCATTGTGACGTCTAAACCAGCTTTTCCAGTAACCCCCCACTTATTATTATCATTTGTTAATATATTCATGTCGCTATTAGCCCAAGCACTGCCAGCCTGAACAGAGCTATTAACAATAGTAACGCCAAAAATCACTTTATTGAAAACTTTTGCTGTGTTTAAATATTTTGACCCTGAAACCGCCCTCGCAAGTTTAGCGAAGCGTAACTTGTGAGCACCATACGGTCAGTCTCCAGACTGACGAACCTGTGCAGCAAGTCAGGAGACTTGAACAGCTTGCTCACAAGGCAGCGTATTGCGAGGGCAAGCCAAATTATATATATTTGCACACATGAATAAACTTCTTGGAATGATTGGGGATTATACTCCGAGTGCCGGGTTGCAAACCCTTCTTTCTATAAAGAGTCACCGTTCTTGGAGAACGGCGACAACGTGGTAAATTTGAAAACTAAATATATGATAAAAAATATTCCTTTAATACTTATTTTTACTATGTTTTCCTGCTCAAGCCCAAATTATAATATGAAGACAGATAATTTAAGTGCTTTTTATGGTAAACATGGAATTAATTTGCACGAAAGTGATTCCAATTTTGTAAATAAGCACAATTTGAGAAGGTTGATACTTGTCATTAATTCAGACCTAACTTATAATTTTGAGAATGATTCAGGATATCTCAAAAACTATGAGGGAACATGGGAAATTGAAGGTTCCTATGAAACAGGGGCTTTTGTTTTTACATATAATGATAAATCTAGACACGTGACTCAATATTCTGAGTTTTTCATCATTGAAAATGGAAAAAAACACAAGATTGCTTTTTCGGGTAGGCTGATTGAGTAGTTTTTTTCTATTGGTAGACAAACATGGTGTGACATGCCCACTCTGAAAGTATTTTCTTTACCTCGCAAGACTCTGTCTTGTGAGCAAACTGTCAAGTCTCCCGACTTGCGGAACATGCTCGTCAGTCTGGAGACTGACCCTATTATACTCCTGCTCTCGCTCGTGTATTCACGAGTGTGAGCTATTGGCAAACACAGCTTAGGTTTGAGCTCAAGAACAATGTTATGAATTCCTGTATCAGCATTATCTTTGCTACACCCCACAACCTACTATCATGAGAAAAATTACCCACCTTGTTTTTAAAGTTTGTATTGTACTGTATTGTTTCGGTATGCCCAGCCGTGTATTTTCGCAAGATGTGAAGTGGCTTTTTATGAATGATTCTATCACAAAAACAACCAGTACAGGCTATTCAGGAATCTTTGCTCCTATGCTGTCTTTTGATGATAATAGTTTTATTTCAGGCTACTCTTTTACAGATTCAACCACAATAAATGGCACAAACTATTATAATAGTAGCACCTTGTCCAGATGTTTGATTTTGGATTTTGATTCAACACAAAACATAAAATCAGTTATAAATGTCGGACTAGGTAAAAGTTTTTACTTAAACAGTATGGACAAAGATGATCAAAACAATATTTATATGCTTTGTACTTTTCGAGATTCCTTGTACATTGATAGCCTTCCCATGATAAAAGCACATGGAGGATTTGATTTTGTTATTATAAAATATAATAGAAAGGGAAAACTTCAGTGGGTAAAGCAAATGGGTACTGGTATAGATGACAATATAAATGACCTTAAAGTCAGAAATCAAAAGCTAGTGTTTAGAAGCCAGATTATGGGTAATTTTTATGTTGGAGATTCACTAATCAAATTCGACAATGTTAAATCATCGGAAATTTATATTTTCCAGCTCAATAGTGCGGGTCAAATAGATTGGTACAGAATAATCCAACCTAATATTTTTTATCGTTCATGTGAAGTGTTGGGTATCGATATACTAGGTAATGGGAATATTGTTGGGACAGCTTATGGCAGGGGTGATTTTAATTATTTGCTTTTCGATAAGGATACTGTTTTCAATCCTGTCCCCAATGCTCAAGCTAGTGATACATATATTGTAATGTTTGAAATTGACGGTAATAATAGTAAATTTATCAAGGAGAAAATTATTGCAAAGGGGTTAGGGTTAGCATTGGTAGAAATAGCCCAAAATGATGATATATTTGTATTAACAACCGGTATTTCTACCGCCTTTGGTTCTAAAATCGCACCTTCAAATTACAGCTCTCAAGTGGCAAAATTTGATAAGGGTTTTAATTTGAAATGGGTCAATTGTTCCTATAATATAAACAGTAACAATAAAACTACATTTAATAGAGGAACCTTAGATAGTTATGGCAATTTAATAGTTACTGGAAACAACAAAGCAAAAAGAACCTATTTAGACAAAACAGGGAATGTATATGAGGATCAAACAGGGGATAGCAATAAATTTCATAGTATGATACTTGTCTTTGATAATATTACTGGAGATTTAAAATGGCACATGTTTGAGAAAGGCCCAAAGGATGATTGGTTCTCCATGGCACTAATAGATAATAAAGGTGATCTATTATTTACAGGTGGTTTGGAGGGAGGCCCAGCAAATTTTAAATTAGGAAATTCTATAGTAAAAACAAATCATTATTATATCACTTATATAGCCAAAATTAGCAATAATCATTTGCTCAACCTACCGTCACAATTAAATGCTACAGCCATATCAAATAATCAAATTAATTTGCAATGGGCAGACAGTACAACAGGTGAAGAGAGATTCGTAATAGAACGCAGCATGGATGGGAACACCTGGGCATTACATGATTCTGTCACTGCCAATACCGTTTCATACCAAGACACAGCATTGTTATCTAACACCACTTACTATTACAAAGTATCTCCCGTTACTTCCTTCTTCCGCGGTAGCCCAACTAACGTAGCACAGGCTACTACGCTAAACACAAACATCGCAAGTTATTCAAACAATATATATAATACTTTGAGCATCTACCCCAATCCTGTAAAAGATGTTTTGTATATAGCGTATAATGGAAACCCATGTCAAGCAATCCTGAGCGAACTGTCTGGAAAAGTAGTAAGGTATTACAATTTGAATTCATATAATAATACATTGGATGTTCATGAGCTTTCTGCGGGTGTATATATTATATATTTGCCAGCTTTTAACCACACGGTAAAGTTTGTGAAAGTAGAATAAGATTTGTTTTAAACCAGCCTTGGCAGGCTCTGTCTTGTGAGCAAACTATTCAAGTCTCGCGACTTGCGGCACAGGCTCGTCAGTCTGGAGACTGACCCTATTGTACTCACAAGTTACGCTTCGCTAAACTTGCGAGGGCGGGCCTCGTCAGTCTGGAGACTGACCCTATTATACTCACAAGTTACGCTTCGCTAAACTTGCGAGGGCGGGGTTTCTAACAATTTCTTTCAAACTCTGTCTTCGATTAACTCAGACTGACAGGCTGATTACAACTTCGCTTTCAAATACTGCCCAGTATATGATTCTTTTACTTTTGCCAAATCTTCGGGCACACCTTCAAACACCAAATTGCCACCAATATCTCCAGCTTCGGGGCCTAGGTCTATAAGCCAGTCGGCACATTTGAGCATTTCGAGGTTGTGTTCTATTACTATAATACTATGTCCTTTGTCGAGCAGGGCGTTGAAACTGTTTAATAGTTTTTTGATATCGTGAAAATGCAAACCTGTGGTAGGTTCATCAAATATAAATAATATATGACTATCACTTTGCCCACCTTTACCTAGGAATGATGCAAGCTTTACACGCTGGGCTTCTCCACCACTTAGGGTGCTTGCACTTTGGCCAAGTTTTACGTATCCCAATCCTACATCTTGCAGTGGTTTTAATTTATCTATAATACTTTTTTCTGAAGCGAATAATTGCATCGCTTCATCCACAGTTATATTTAATATTTCGCCAATGCTTTTATTATTATATAATACTTCCAATACTTCATTTTTAAAACGCATGCCTTTGCAATCGTCGCACGGAAGTTTTATATCGGCCATAAATTGCATTTCAATAGTGGTTTCTCCTTCGCCTTGGCAGGTATCGCAACGACCTCCTTCTACATTAAAACTAAAGTGCGAAGGCTTGAATGCACTAGCTTTGGAGAGCGGCTGGTTGGCATATAATTCACGAATAGCATCGTAGGCTTTTATATAAGTAACGGGATTACTTCTGCTCGATTTTCCAATTGGATTTTGGTCAATCATTTCTACCGCTTTTATACTTTTTATATTGCCTTCCAGTTTATCTAATTTACCAGTTTGCTCGCCAAAATATCCACCAATTTCTTTTTGCAAAGCAGGGTATAGAACTCCTTTTACCAAAGTAGTTTTTCCAGATCCCGAAACACCGCTCACCATGGTTAAGGTATTGAGCGGAAATTTTACATTCAGGTTTTTTAGATTATTTTCTCTTGCACCTAGCACTTCTATATAATGTGTCCATTTCCTTCTGCGTTTAGGTACTTCAATCTCTTCGCGGCCTGATAGGTATTGTCCTGTTAAGCTTTCTTTATGTGTTAATGCTTCTTTTAAAGTGCCTTGGAAAATCAACTCTCCTCCGTCTCTTCCTGCCAATGGACCAATATCCACCAACTCGTCCGATGCTTCCATTACTTCTTCATCATGCTCAACCACTATTACGGTGTTTCCCAAATCACGCAAATGCAATAATACTTTATTCAATCTTTGCGTATCACGGCTGTGCAATCCTATACTGGGTTCGTCTAATATATACATAGCTCCCACAAGGCTGCTACCAAGCGATGTAGCCAAATTTATCCGCTGCGATTCACCACCCGATAATGTATTACTCAAGCGATTTAAACTTAAATATCCGAGTCCAACATCGCTTAAATATAATAGTCGGTTTCGTATTTCTTTTAATATACGATTGGCTACTTTTTCTTCGTATTCATTTAATATAAAACTGCTAAAAAAATCTTTGGCTTTATCAACCGACATTAATAATACTTCGTGCAATGATAATAATTGTGTGAATGGATCAAAACTTTTTGTATTAATCTTATTATAGTTTTTCGCATCAACCAATCGCACATACGCAGTGTCCTTACGCAAGCGTGTTCCCTTACAGTCAGGGCACACCTGGCGGCCACGGTAACGACTGAGCATTACGCGGTATTGTATTTTATAAGTTTGCTTTTCTATATCAGCAAAAAAGCCATCAATACCTTCCCAGTTTTTGCCACCATGCCAAAGGAAATCAATTTCTTCTTGGTTTAGTTCGCTATAGGAACGATGAATAGGGAAATCGTTTTTACGAGACAAAGCAATGAAATGATTTTTCCATTCACTCATTTTTTCGCCACGCCAAGGTGCAATTGCATCTTCGTACACCGATAGTATTTTGTTTGGCACCACCAGGTCAGGATCTATACCTAATATACTCCCAAAACCTTCACAACGTTTGCACGCTCCATACGGATTATTAAATGCGAAAAAGTGAGGCGTAGGAGTTTCGAATAATTGCCCATCGGCTTCAAATTTATTGGAGAAATGATATAATACTTTTCCATCGCCAGTAAGCATTAAAGTGCATTCCCCGTGACCTTCAGCAAAAGCAGTTTGTATACTATCTGCCATTCGGGTTTGCAGTTCTTCATCGTCTTTATCGGTAACAAAACGGTCAATCAATAAATATAGTTTTTGCTTGGCAGTTTGTTTGTCGAATGCTTTATGGTCGGCAATAGTTTCTTCTATATTATATATTTCTTCATTCAGTATTACTCGGGTAAATCCTTTTTGTAATAATACTTCCAGTTCTTTTAAAAGTCCGCGTTCGGTAGCTTTTATTTCAACCAATAAATATAGTTTGCTGCCATTGTCCAGTTCCTTAATTTGCAAAAGCACATCGTCGATAGTGTGCATCTTCACTTCTTTTTTGGTAGTGGGCGAAAAAGTATGACCCACACGGGCAAACAATAATTTCAGATAATCGTAAATCTCGGTACTGGTAGCCACAGTGGAACGCGGATTTCGGGTATTCACCTTCTGCTCAATTGCCACTGCCGGACTAATCCCTTTGATATAATCAACATCGGGTTTGTTCATACGGCCCATAAACTGGCGGGCATAAGCTGAGAGACTTTCCACATAGCGGCGTTGCCCCTCGGCATACAAAGTATCGAATACCAAAGTTGATTTGCCCGAGCCCGAAACACCAGTAACCACGGTAAGTTTGTTGCGTTTAAACTCCACACTCAGGTTCTTTAGGTTGTGTACCCGAGCATTTTTAATTATAATAGGATTGTTGTGTGTTTTGGCCATTGTATTTACAACCGCAAAGTTGTGGCATTGTTTGCGTAGTTTTTGTAAAAGTTACTAAGGGGTTTTTAACATTACCGCGTCATGCCGTTCCGATAGCTATAGGTATTATTTCAGCATCTAAGGACATGCACTAGAAATGCTGGAATAAATTGTTATGGTGCATGCATATTCAGCACACACACAATATTTATTATAGACATTTGTCATTCCGAGGAACGAGGAATCTACTATTTTTCAGTGTTTATCAGTAGATTTCTCGCTCACGCTCGAAATGACAAATAAGCATTATGTTTTCGCTAGATATCTAACATTGTGATGAATTGTTCTAAAGGTATCTTATATTTGCATAAATAAAAGTAAAATGATACACACCACCCTCGTTCCTAACTCAAAGCAGGTTCAATTTGAAATCCCAAGCGAATACATTGGGAAAGAGATTGAGATTATTGCTTTTACTAAGGACGAAGGTATTCTTTCAAAAACCAAAACTTATAAAAAGCCTTCAGATTATTTTGGCACTGTCACTGTTGAAGAAGGTCAGAAAATGCAGGATTATCTTACCCAAAGTCGTAAAGAATGGGAAAGGGATATTTAATTGACACCAATGTTCTGATTGATGCTCAGAGCAAAAAGCTGTCAGAATTTGCTACTAAAAGATTAGCTGAGATAATTAATGAACAGTTTGCAGTTTCTGTAATTACTTATATAGAATTTCTAGGTTATAAATATGCAACTTCCGCTATGAAAGATTTTATCGGCCTGGCTGATGTTATAACATTGGATAAAAAGGTAATTAATGAAACAATTAATATTAGGCAGAATAACAAAATAAAACTTCCAGATGCATTGATAGCAGCAACAGCAATTGCACATGATTATGTATTAATAACTAGAAACATAAAGGATTTTAATTCTATCCCAAATTTGTTGATTGAAGATATATATATAATTAATTAATGAAGCTTTGAGAATCAGACAAATTTATTTCCATTTCTCCCTTATTTTTGAAACCTAAAAAAAATCATCACATGAAATATATTTACCTTAGTTGTTTGTTTATTATATTCTCAGCCACCCAATTGCTTGCCCAGTCAGGCGTTTCCAAATCACCACAAAACAAAAATTTCCTTATCGAAAAAGGCACGGGCCAAGTTTGTGGAAGTTGCCATGGCATTGCCATGAAGTGTGATACGGTTATAGAATCGCACCCCGGCAGAGGCATGTTGATTGAATATCACTTTGGTCCCGATGCTACGCCACAAGCAGGGGCATTGGCTCAAGATTTTCGCACTTGGTATGGAGATACTATATACGAACCAACCAAACTGCATTGGCCTTTTTATCTGAATATGATGGTGAATCGCCTCGACCGTGGTGCTCCTTATGGCTCTACATTTATATTTGGACCCAACAATAACCAGGTGCAACCCGAGGCAGACAAATTGGTGCAAGAAGCATCGCCAGTTAATTTATATATGGCACCCAGCTATAATCCCACCACCCGCGAAATTACCATAAACGCCCAGGCATATTATACCGCCGATGCTGAAACAGATACCAATTATATACAAATTGCCATTACCGAAGACTCTATTATATCAACCCAATACGACCCCCAGTTTTATACCGCAAATAATGGTTTCAATCCCAGTTTTAACCATACCAATATTTTTAGAGATAATATAAATGGCTTTGCGGGCGATACTGTTTTCAGTCCGAAAAAAGGTACCTCAATTAGCCGTACCTATAAGTATACCATGCCTGCCAAATACAGAAATATTTCATGCAATCCGGTACACTGCAAACTCACCATGTATGTTTACGAGCAAAAGAAACCTTCGGGCGTGCAGTCGTTTGCGGGCAATATTAGCAATGCAACACGCAGTAATTTTTATGGCGATGCCCTTACAGCAGTGAGCGAAGTGGGAAGCAATAATTTTAGTATTTATCCCAATCCTACCAATGGTATCATCAATATCAATAACTACGATAATATTAATTATACAGTGGAGGTAACCGATATGCAAGGCAAAATTATATATAATAGTTCTAAACTTTTTGCACAACAATCAATGATTGACTTATCTAATAATTCGAATGGAATATATATCGTGAAAGTGAAATCTGCCAAAGGAGTTTCGACTCAAAAAGTAGTATTGAACAGATAATATAAATGCAAAACAGAAAGTTATATATACTTGTTTTTTTGTTTGCTGCATTTCAGTGTTTGCAAGCACAAAGTCTGCGAGTAAAAAACTTTGCAAACCATCTAGTAATTAACGATACTGTTTATATACAATCGCAGCCCAATGGCGGTTGGGTAGGGGCAGAGTCGTTGGATATTAGGTTGATTGTAGAAAACATAAGCAACAAAACTATAGAAGTAGGTGCCCGAAAAATTGAGCATGAGCAATTGCAAAAAGATGTGCAGCATACTATATGTTTTGCTGGGCAATGTTATGATACCAATACTTTCGAATCGATGTTTCATGCTACCATGCCCGCAGGCACTGGCGACAGCAGTTTCACAGCCCATTATATGTTCGATAATCAAGTGCATATTCGTGGGATAAATCATATTGCTTATGAGTTTTATGATGTATACAATCAGTCAGACTCTGTGGTGGTGAATGTAGTATATAATACTGTGGTTGCACTAGGCATGAATGACTATCAACAAACCTTATTGAATGTATTTCCCATTCCCGCAAAAGAGCAAATCTGTGTTTCGGGTTTAGCGAATACGAAAGCAAAAATTCTATTATATAATTTGGAAGGAAAGCAACTGTATAATAGTACAACAAATGGCGACGCAATTTATATAATACCTGCTACCGATTTTGCCAAGGGAATGTATTTATTAGAAGTAGGAGGGATAAGGAGGAAAGTTGTTGTGGAGTAGGATTGATTTGGCAACTTAACGCTGGCCTGTGCGTTCGCTAAGTCGCCAAATCTAATTGTTAATGATAAATTGTTAATGTGCTGACGCCAAATTGATTTAAGATGATTTATGATTTTTGAAGAACAAAGTGAGCAAATCAGTAAAAATGGTTATATCATAATCAATGATATATTTCCTATAGCAGAAGTTGAAAAAATCATTTCGATAATAAACCAAGCTGATTCTTCAAAACCAGTATTTAGAAAATAACTTGTATTATATAATCAAGCTAATCATATAAATCATAAAAATCATTGTTCAGACAGTGAGTGCCTACTCCACCACCAACTTCTCCACCACCACAAAATCATTCCCCGTAATACGAACAATATATATACCTTTTGTCAATTCTTTGGTGCTAATATTTGCGGGTAATTGAGTTGTTTGTGATGAATAAACCAGCTCACCCGAGATTGAAAATATTTGTATAGTTTTATGATACTGCTTTTGTTTAGCATCATTGCTTATGATATTAATATTCCCATTAGCAGGATTTGGATATATGGTATAACTACGATGCTCTATCAGGTTGGCGACAACGACAACCTGAGGCAGGCCCGTTGTAGAATTATATTCCACCGCCCCAATCGATCGGGGTGATTTAAATATATAAGCAAAATAATCTGAGCTTGGTTGAGTCTCAGCTTTTCCCTTGCCAATTGCCGGACTTCCCACCGCTAAATGGAAATCATGTTTGGCAGTATCTACAAACATGATCGTATCGCTATTATATATTAAGGGGTTTATTTCTTTCACGGAGTCCATCTCAGGCTTATCCCAGTAAGGACCTTTAAAAGTGGGACTGACCAAACTATAATATATATTGTTCTTAAAATAAGTGGAACCAAACTGTTGTGGACTTGCATTCATATATGCATTTGCACCGAAAGCAAATATATTATTTTCTACTTTATTATCATATAGTTTTGGGTATAATGAACTGGTATTTAAAAGTCGCATGGTTGGGCCATTGCAATTATAGAATGTATTATTTATCACTTCGCAATTTCTGGCTGAGGACAAGGCCAGTCCACGTCCGCCACCGATGATGAGGTTAGAATAGAAACGCAAATCACGCACTTCGAAAGTATCATTGGGGCAATAGAATTGCGGTCCTGTATCGCCGCCCAATTCCCAAGTCATGGTGCCAAGTTTGGAAGCATTGATAAATATATTTCGCTGCATAGTGATATCAGAAGAGCCACCTTTAATATGGCCCGCCTGCAAGCAATTTTCAAAACGATTTCCGCTTATCAAACCATGGTGACATACATTAAAATCCAAGGCATCGCAGTTGGGAATATTTGTGAAAACACAATTGGTAACTTGAAAATAATCTACTCCGCCAAACTTTACTGCAGTAATAGATGCAGCATCTGTTACATTGCTAAAATAGCAGCTATCGAATATTATATATTTTGCTTGCGTAGTGCAGCTTCCATTATTATCCATATTGATTACGCGGCCTATAGCATTGGCATTTGCCTGAAAATTGAGGTAGCGAAAAGTAATATACTCGCATGCCTGAAACTGCCAGCACCCGCTAATATCATGCACATCATTTTGATAACGCATAATTACAATTGGTTTGGCAGCAGTACCTTTCAATCCTATAATACCTTGATATTTTGCATACGAGCCCGCATGTACAAACACGGTATCACCCGGAGTGACAACAGCAGACGCAGCCTCCATATTGGCGTAGGTTTGCCCGGGTCCTATATGTATTTGGGCATGGGTTTTTTGAATGAAAATGATAGTGAGGAGGAGGGTAATTTTTTTGAGCATTGGGAAGTTTTTTTTAATTTTGCAATATTACTAAATAATATCAATCAAATTTTAAAATGTGGATTTTACTTGGATATATTGTTAATTTGCTAATAAATACATTCAACTAAATTGCATCAAAAAATAAATATGAAAAAGGATACGGCAATAAAATTATTTGAGAGCAAGAAAGTGCGAACAGCTTGGGACGAAGAACAAGAGAAATGGTATTTTAGTATTGTAGATATTATTGCTATTTTAACGCAGAGCATTGATTCGAATGCTTATTGGCGTAAGCTCAAACAAAGGCTCAAAGAAGAAGGAAATGAAACCGTGACGAATTGTCACGGGTTGAAATATTGAATAAAATTATTGATTAGGAATATTTGAAAATAGTAGGTAGGTTTGCCATAGCCTTTTCCTAAATACTATTTTGCTAAATAAGATTATTTTTATACTCAGTGTAATGCTTGTTTTTTCTTGTGCTAGTAAGGAAGAAAAAAGTGATGCAAAATTAAAAGTGGTAAAAAACAACTTTGATAGCCTGATGACTGAATTAGTTGCTAAATATCCCGAACTACCAAATCAATATAATGATACGGTATCATTTAGTCAAACTTATCATTTGAATAAAAGAGTTTTCATTCCAGGACGAAAATA
>JANYDJ010000260.1 GCA_025363675.1 Flavobacteriaceae bacterium
CGTATTGCTAAAATTGAAGACAAGCATAGCAAGCAAATGGCAGCATTAAAAGTAATTTTGGTCGACAAACTTTTCACTGTGGTAAACGGAAAAACTTCTCAAGGAGTTTCTACAGTTTATGGCGAAGAGATGATTCCAAAAGGTACTAAGTTTAGTGCCAAGCAGTTGAACGAACTTAATTGGGATGTGGTTGACAACTCAGGTTGGACTACAGACAAAGCTAAAAATGAGTTGGTGAAAAACATCATACTCAATTATAAAATGAAAGCCAACGAAGAGATTGCCCGTTACAAACGTGATATGTTTGCCATATCTGTAGGTGATGAGTTACCTTCTGGAATTTTAAAAATGGCGAAAATATATATTGCCCAAAAAAGGAAATTGAAAGTAGGTGATAAAATGGCTGGTCGTCACGGTAACAAGGGTATTGTAGCTCGTATTACCCGTGAAGAAGATATGCCATTTATGGAAGATGGAACACCAGTAGATATCGTATTGAACCCACTTGGTGTACCTTCACGTATGAACTTGGGACAGATTTACGAAACTGTTCTCGGCTGGGCAGGGAAAGAGCTTGGGTTAAAATTTGCCACTCCTATTTTTGATGGTGCATCGCAAGCAGATATTGACGAGTATACCAAGAAAGCCAATGTGCCTGACAATGGACAAGTATATTTATATAATGGTTTGACAGGCGAAAGGTTTGATCAAAAAACTACCGTTGGTATTATATATATGTTGAAACTTGGCCACATGGTCGACGACAAAATGCACTCACGTTCTATCGGGCCTTACTCACTTATCACACAACAACCTTTGGGCGGTAAAGCACAATTCGGAGGTCAAAGATTTGGTGAGATGGAGGTATGGGCTTTGGAAGCATTTGGAGCATCTAATATTTTACAAGAGATATTAACTGTGAAAAGTGATGATATTGTTGGACGTGCCAAAACGTATGAAGCCATTGTGAAAGGGGACAATATGCCTACACCAGGTATACCTGAATCGTTTAATGTACTATTGCATGAGCTTAGAGGGCTGGGCTTAGATGTAACCTTGGAATAACAACCCTCAAATCAAATTAACCATCATTTTAATATTACAAAAATTTTTGTATGTCATATAATAAAAAGGACCCGAAACTAAAAAGCAATTTTACCAGGATTAAAATTTCTTTGGCTTCGCCCGAGACAATTTTACAACGTAGCCATGGTGAAGTTGTAAAGCCAGAAACGATTAACTATCGTTCGTACAAACCCGAAATGGGTGGTTTATTTTGCGAACGCATATTTGGACCTATTAAAGATTATGAGTGCCATTGCGGTAAATACAAACGTATTCGTTACAAAGGTATCGTTTGCGACCGTTGCGGTGTAGAAGTAACTGAAAAGAAAGTACGTCGTGAGCGTATGGGGCATATCAGTTTGGTAGTTCCTGTTGCTCATATTTGGTACTTCCGTTCACTGCCAAATAAGATTGGTTATTTAATAGGTTTGCCTACTAAAAAATTGGACATGGTTATATACTACGAAAGATATGTAGTAATTAAACCCGGTATTAAAGCCAATGATGGAATTGCTTATCTTGATTTGATTACCGAAGAAGAATATTTAGAAATACTAGATACGCTTCCAAAAGAAAACCAATATTTAGAAGATACAGACCCTAATAAGTTTGTAGCTAAAATGGGAGCTGAGGGTTTATGGGAAATATTGACCAAACTTGATTTGGATCAAATGAGTTACGACCTACGTAACCAGGCTGCCAACGAAACTTCGCAACAACGTAAAAGTGAGGCATTAAAACGTTTGAAAGTAATTGAAGGATTCCGTTCAGCCAAAGAAAATGGCGTAGAGAACAGACCCGAATGGATGATCTTACGCATGCTTCCTGTTATACCACCAGAACTTAGACCTTTGGTGCCATTGGAAGGTGGACGTTTTGCTACTTCCGATTTGAATGACTTATATAGAAGAGTTATTATAAGAAACAACCGTTTGAAAAGACTGGTTGAAATAAAAGCCCCTGAAGTAATTCTACGTAACGAAAAACGTATGCTTCAAGAAGCTGTTGACTCTTTACTTGACAATACACGTCGTGCTAGTGCCGTTAAATCTGAAGGTAACAGACCTTTGAAATCATTGAGCGACATGCTTAAAGGTAAACAAGGTCGTTTCCGTATGAACTTGCTTGGTAAACGTGTGGATTATTCGGGTCGTTCGGTAATTGTGGTTGGTCCTAATTTGAAATTGCACGAATGCGGTTTACCTAAGGGTATGGCTGCTGAGCTTTTCAAACCATTTATTATCCGCAAATTATTAGAAAGAGGTATTGTGAAAACAGTAAAATCTGCTAAGAAACTTGTAGATCGTAAAGAGGCGGTGATATGGGATATTCTTGAAAATATATTGAAAGGCCATCCAGTATTATTAAACCGTGCCCCTACCCTGCACAGGCTAGGTATACAAGCTTTTCAACCAAAATTAATTGAAGGAAAAGCTATACAATTGCATCCACTTACTTGTACAGGTTTTAACGCCGACTTTGACGGTGACCAAATGGCGGTACACGTTCCACTTGGCAATGCAGCTATTTTGGAAGCCCAATTATTGATGTTGGCTTCGCATAATATTCTTAACCCTGCCAATGGTACTCCTATTACAGTTCCTTCTCAGGACATGGTATTAGGTCTTTATTATTTAACCAAAGGCCGTAACCATACCGAAGAGCATCCAATTAAAGGCGAAGGCATGACCTTCTACAGTCCAGAAGAAGTAATTATTGCACAAAACGAAGGTATCGTTAGTCTTCATGCCAATATAAAAGTTAAAGTTGATACTCTTGACGAGAATGGTGAAGAGGTGAAACAAATTATAGAAACCTGTGTAGGTCGTGTTATTTTAAATCAAGTTGTACCTAAAGAAATTGGCTATGTAAATACGCTATTAACCAAAAAGAGTTTGCGTGATATTATTGGTGAGAGCATTAAAAAAGCTGGAACTGCACGTACTGCAAAGTTCTTAGATGATATTAAAGACCTAGGTTATTACTACTCATTCAGAGGTGGATTGTCATTCAACCTTTCGCATGTGCAGATACCTGGGGAAAAAGTACAATTTATAAAAGAAGCCAATGTCGAAATTGCAACTATTAAAGACAATTACGAGAACGGTTTTATTACCAATAACGAGCGTTACAACCAAGTAATCGACCTTTGGACACGTGTTAACAACCGTCTTTCGGATGTGTTGATGAAACAATTATCGAACGACCAACAAGGATTTAATCCAGTGTATATGATGCTTGATAGTGGAGCCCGTGGATCGAAAGAGCAAATTCGTCAGTTAGGTGGAATGCGTGGATTGATGGCTAAACCTCAAAAGAATCTTTCAGGTTCAGGAACAGGTGAGATTATCGAAAATCCGATTCTGTCTAATTTGAAAGAAGGTCTTTCAGTATTGGAATACTTTATCTCTACTCACGGAGCACGTAAAGGTTTGGCCGATACCGCTCTTAAAACTGCGGATGCGGGTTACCTAACTCGTCGTTTGCACGATGTAGCTCAGGATCTTGTAATCAATCAAGTTGACTGTGGTACTCTTCGTGGAATTCCTGCAACTGCATTGAAAGAAAATGAGGATATAATCGAATCATTATATGATAGAATATTAGGTCGCTTCTGCTTGCATGATATCTATCATCCATTAACCAACGAACTTATTGCCCCTGCCGGTACTGAACTTAACGAAGATTTAGCCACAGCTATCGATGAATCGCCAATTGAAATGGTTGAGATTCGTTCATTGCTAACTTGCGAAGCCAAAGTAGGTGCTTGTGCAAAATGCTATGGTCGTAACCTTGCATCGGGTCGTACGGTACAAAAAGGTGAAGCCGTAGGTGTAATTGCAGCTCAGTCAATTGGTGAGCCTGGTACACAGCTTACACTGCGTACTTTCCACGGTGGAGGTACTGCTTCTAACATTGCAACTGAATCAACTATGTTAGCTAAGTTCGGTGGTAAACTTGAAATAGAAGATGTACGTACTGTAAAATACAAAGGCGATAACGATGAGGAAGAACAAGTTGTTGTTGTGAACCGCCAAGGTGAAGTTAGAATTATAGATGAAAAAACGGGTGCTATTATTATCACCAATAACATTCCTTATGGTTCCGTACTTTATGTAAAAGATGGACAAAAAATAGAAAAAGGCGACAAAATTTGTGCTTGGGATCCTTTTAATGCATTGATATTAACTGACCTTCCAGGTAAAATAGTATTTGATAACCTTATTGAAGGTATCACTTACAAAGATGAAACTGACGAACAAACAGGTCACAAAGAATCGGTGATTATTGAGAGTAAAGACAAAACCAAAATTCCTTTAATTCGTGTTGAAGATAAAGGTGGCAAAGTTCTTAAAGAATTTAACTTGCCTGTGGGTGCCCACATTATGGTTGAAACCGAAGCCAAAGTAAAAGCTGGTCAGGTGATTGTTAAGATTCCTCGTATGGTGGGTAAAACCCGCGATATTACAGGTGGTCTTCCCCGTGTAACTGAGTTATTTGAAGCTCGTAACCCATCGAACCCTGCGGTAGTAACCGAGATTGATGGTGTGGTTACCTACGGAGGTATCAAACGTGGCAATCGTGAGATTATGATCGAATCGAAAGAAGGTGAAATCAAAAGATATCTTGTTTCATTAGGCAAACATATATTAGTTCAGGATGGTGACTATGTAAAAGCTGGTCAACCCATGAGTGATGGTGCTATTACCCCTCAGGATATTTTGAGAATACAAGGAACACTTGCGGTGCAAATGTATATTATCAATGGTATACAAGAAGTTTATCGCCTACAGGG
>JANYDJ010000084.1 GCA_025363675.1 Flavobacteriaceae bacterium
GTGGCATTGTGGTCTAAATATATGGGTAATTTTAACATGATTATTGTAGTGCAAATTTCGCTTATTTAGAACAAATAAAAATAATTATTTTTCTAAATCATGAATATATAATATAACTTACTAGTTTTTAATTTGTTAATCATAAATAAAAAAATAGGGCTGTTGCCAGTTCACCTCCAAGTAAATCGAGTAAACATTATATATAATTTGCTCGTATTTTTAAAATACCTTTGCAGCCGTGCCCACCAAGCTTAGTGTAAATATAAACAAGTTTGCCACCCTTCGTAACTCTCGTGGCAGTAATAATCCAGATGTGGTAAAAGCCGCACAGGATGCTGAACGTTTTGGTGCTGATGGCATTACCGTTCATCCCCGTCCCGACCAAAGACATATAAGATATGGTGATGTTTGGGAATTGAAAAAAATAGTAACAACGGAATTTAATATAGAAGGAAATCCGCATCCCGAATTTATCAAGCTGGTATTGCAGGTAAAGCCCGATCAGGTTACCCTTGTGCCCGATAGCGAGCATGCACTTACTTCTGATGAAGGTTGGGACACCATTACACATGCATCGTTTTTGAAAGATACGATTGCCCAATTCAAAGAACACCATATACGTGTTTCCATTTTTTGCAATGCCGATGAACGAATGGTAGAAGGGGCGAAAGCCACAGGCACTGATAGGATAGAATTATATACGGGTCCTTATGCCCAGCTTTACCCTAGCAACAAAAACGAAGCAATAAAAAACTATATAATTGCAGCAAATTTGGCTACCCAAATGGAGCTTGGCACCAATGCCGGGCATGATTTAGACTTATATAATTTGGAATTTTTTAAAAAAGAAATTCCAAATCTTTTAGAAGTTTCCATCGGCCATGCTTTAATATGCGACAGTATATATTATGGTTTTGAAAATACCATTCAAATGTATAAACGAAAACTATCATCTATTATATAAAATATTATGACCTATTATTTCAAAAAAAACATCCTAGTATTCCTATTTCTCACCGCAAGCAATTATATATTTTCGCAAGCTGTTCCTGTACCTCCACTGGTATATAAAAATATTCCCAAAGCAGTTAAAATTAATTTTGAAACCATGTATCCGCAAAAAGTGGGTGGAGGTTTTAGAAACAAAAATTATATAAGTAGTACTTGGCAAAAAATAAATGATACTATTTATGAAATCAAAATAACACAGGTTAGTAAATCCATTATTTTTTCGAGATACTATAAGAACGGAACATGGCAGCTAACGGGAGAATCGTTGCCTGTAGTGCTCAATAAAGTAAGTGGGTTACCTCCTGGTTTGAATGAGGTATGGAATGTGCAATATAAGTCTGCCAGTATTATTTCAGCAGCTAAAGTTACTACACCTTTCCATGATGTTTTATATGAAGTTTATTTCATGCAAAAAAATATAAAAACACGCCGCTTTTTTTTGGAAAATGGATTTGCAATAGACAAGTTAGAATAGGATTCAGGGAGCGGGATTCTGGATTCAGGGGCGACAGCCACTAACTACTGTTTACTGATTACTAACTACTAATTACTGACTACTATATAAGAAGTACTTCTTCCTCCTCCATCTTCCTTCTGCAATATATCTTTATTAATTAAATCTTGCATATCACGCAAAGCGGTATCAGGCGAGCATTTGGTTATTTTGGCCCATTTAGAGGATGTTAATTTCCCATCGAAACCATCCAATAATTTATTGACCATTAATTTTTGTCTTGTATTAAGTGATGTATTTTTATGCTTCTCCCAAAAACTAACTTTATATAATACTTTAGAAAGTGTATTTTCGGTAGCGTGTAATGAACTCATCAAACAATTTAAAAACCACTGCAACCAATTGGTAATATCCAAAGTTCCTTGCTGTGTTTTTTCGAGTATATCATAATACTTTTTTCGCTCCAATCTTATTTGTGCTGACATGCTGTAGAACCTTTGTGTACTGCCATCAGCACGGGCAAGCTGCATATCGGCAATGGCACGAGCTATCCTCCCGTTTCCATCATCGAAAGGGTGTATAGTTACATACCATAAATGTGCAATACCTGCTTTTAAAACGGGGTCTAATTTCCGCCGCGGCGGATTGGTATTAAACCATTTTATAAATTGGCCCATTTCTATGCCTACTATTTTTGCTGGTGGTGCTTCAAAATGTACTTTTTCTTTCCCCATCGCACCTGATATAACTTGCATAGGGCCGGTAGCATCATTACGCCATTTGCCCACTGCTATTTTATACATTCCGCTTCTACCAGTAGGGAATAAAGACGCATGCCAATTATATAATCTTTCGGCACTCAATCGTTTTTCATTTTGCTGCGTAGCATCCAGCATCATTTCTACCACACCATCTACATTTCTATCTGAACGAACCAAGCCTGATATATCCATACCCAAATGCCTAGCTATGGATGAACGCACCTGCTCAGGACTTAATAATTCTCCTTCTATTTCCGATGACTTGAGCACATCCAAAGTGAGGGTTTCGAGTATGGCTTCTTCTCTTAAATGAAAACCCAATGCTTCCATTTTGCCCATGATTTTTCCTTGTAAATGCCGTACTTTACCCAACGTAAAGGCAAGCTCCTCTTGCTTCCAAGTAAAACTAGGCCAATCCTTTTTTTGATATAGGTATATTTCTATTCTCCGCATTATATGCGGCAAATATACGTTCTATTCTCCGCATGCCAAAATTTATTATCCGCAAAATATGCGGCAATTAGGGGTGCTATTCTCCGCATATATAGGGGACGGGATTCGGGGTTCGGGATATGGGGGCATTCGGCGGCGGCACTAATCTCTAGACCATAATTAATCATTCATAATTAAACACTTCAGCCCCCCAATCCTGATTCCTGATTCCTGAATCCCAATTAATTTCCCTTAAAATCAGGTTTCCTTTTCTCAATAAATGCATTCATCCCCTCTTTTTGATCCTGACCGGCAAATAATAAATAATAATTTTTGCGTTCGAAATACAAACCTTCTTGTAAGCCCATTTCATAAGATTTTAGAATTGCCTCTTTCGCCATTTGTGTGGCCAACGGACTTTGGGCAGCTATCTCTGTAGCTAGTTTCATGGCTTCATCTAAATATAATTCTACTGGGGCTATGCGGTTAATTAATCCTGCTGCCATTGCTTTTTCGGCATTGATAAAATTACCTGTTAATATCATTTCCATAGCCAATGCTTTTCCCACAGCTCTGCTCAAACGCTGAGTACCACCGGCACCGGGCATCACTCCTATCTTAATTTCTGGCTGGCCGAATTTTGCAGTTTCACTAGCTACTATCATATCACAAGTCATAGCAAGTTCGCAACCGCCGCCTAGGGCAAATCCGCTTACGGCAGCAATGATGGGTTTCTTGGTACGCTTAATTCCATCCCAAGTGCTAAACTGGTCTATCTTCAACATATCAATGGCTGATTTATCTGCCATCTGTTTAATATCGGCACCTGCGGCAAATGCTTTTTCATTTCCAGTGAGTACTATCACTCTCACCTCATCATTATCGTCCAATTCTTTCAGTGCATCCCGCAGTTCGCCCATGAGTTGTAAATTTAAAGCGTTCAAGGCATCGGGGCGGTTAAGCCTTACCAAAGCTATATGCTGGCGGTATTCAGGCTCCACTATAATAAATTCAAAAGCGTTCATATTATATATATTTGGCAGCGAAATTAAGTGAAAAGTGATTCCCCGCTGCAAATGCAAAGTGAAAAAATTATCAACCAAAAATCGAACCCAATAATACAAAATCTATATAAGTAATAATTACGTAAATTAGGTCAAGTATCCAAATCTTAAACCCGAGTTGATACCTTATACTTTATACTAGCTACTTTATACCATTCCAAAAAAACAAACCTTAATATTTCTTGTTACTATAGATTATGCCAAACGAAAATTTTGAAATACAGAAAAGCAACAACGAATGGAAGCAGCAATTAACCGACGAAGAATACAGGGTGCTGCGTGAAAAAGGCACTGAAAAACCCTATGTGGGAATATATGAAACGCATTGGGTGAAAGGAACCTATATATGCAAAGGTTGCGGGCACGAATTATTTACCAGCGATGCCAAATTTGATGCAGGTTGTGGGTGGCCCAGTTTTTATGAAACTATTGACAAAACACATATTAAAGAAATAAAAGATACCAGTTTTGGTATGACCCGGATAGAAGTAGTGTGTGCTTACTGCGGCGGTCACTTAGGACATGTGTTTGATGATGGTCCGCAACCGACAGGACTGCGTTACTGTATTAATAGTATAAGCTTGGGTTTTGTAAAAAAACAATAATATATATTGGATAGAACTAGATTCTGAAACAAGTTCAGAATGACGACTCCTTATTATAAAAACGGATGGGTGAAAGGAATAGTAATAGTTCCCGCATCGGTTTTTAGTATAATATCATAGGAACCATAATTCAACTTTGAAGTTTTGAAATGAAACTCGTTTTCACCTTTCTTCAAATTAAGTTTCCCTACTTTTTTAGGCTCGCCCACTTTATTGTATTGTATATAAACTTTATATTTTTGCTCGTAGGCTGAGTTTGTGTGAACATAAATGCTTTTGCCAGATACCGAAGTTTTAATGGCTACATCTAATCTTTTTTGTTCCATATTATAGTTTATAATATCATTGGCATTTATCAAACCACACTTCACTTGGGTACTATTGTTATTATAGTCGGTCCATATAGGTCGTACCACATTGTTTACTGCATCAATATCTATATAATCCCCAAAAAAAATGAATTTCTCGGGCAACGGAAATGAATTGGGTGTAAGCCTGAGATTATTGAAGGTGTTGCCCCCATCAGTAGAAAAAGCCATATATACGTCGGTGAACAAATGGTTTTTGCTGTGGTGCCCATCATAATATATAATATATACATTTTGGGTAACGGGGTCTATACACATATTGGGTGTAAATTGGTCAGAGCCATTTTTTACTTCATCATGGTTAATGCGTTTATCTTCCGTCCATATTTTGCCGCCGTCGCTACTTGTTTTAAGCCATACATCTATATCACCGTTTCGTCTGTCAGCAAATAAAAGGTATAGTTTTCCATTTTTATCGCAGTGTAAAAAAGGCATTCCATTACTTCTATATAATCCTTTCACAGGCAAATCCCAGCCACTTTTTTGATGGGCAATTATTCTATCCTTACCCCAGGAGTTTCCTCCATCTTTCGATTGATCAAAATATATATTTTCATACCCTGCCCAAGCCGCATATACGGTTCCATTAGGGCCAATCGCAGTGGTAGCACCCTCTAATGTATTATCCCCATCGGCACAGTCGCCAAAAGTATCAGATATAGTTATTGTTGTTACAAAGTCTGTCCCTTCCCCTCTTGACTTGCTGAATCTTATACGTGAGTGATCTTTTGGGTCTTTGCTCTCATATTTGTCAAACTCGGTCCAGGTAACATATATATGATTTTCTTTATCGTTACTGAACCAATGCTTGTCTTGGGTTCTATTGGTATCTAAACCTGCATAGTCGCCATCGCTAAAAGTTTTTCCACCGTCAATTGATTTTTGTATAATAATGCGATCCAATCCATCATAAGCTCCAGCAATTAGTTTTTTGTTTTTTGCCAAATGCCCAAAATAAAAATTTCCTTTACCATCTGCATGCATCACAGGGTCGCCGTATACACCCATACTGCTTCTTAGTTCCTTTTCTACCCATGTTTTGCCGCTGTCGCTACTATAATATACTGCTTGTAAATTTGCCCCTGCCACCATTCGTGCTGGGTTATTAGGGTCGATGGCTATAGTAACCTCGTTAGGTGAATTACTGAGGGTGTTTACCTTTACTACTTTGTATTGGGCTTTTGCATTTGCAAAAACAAGTATCATTATATATAATATAATTTTATTTTTCATAGAATGCTGCCGCTACTGTATATATTCGTTTTACTTTTTCTGTTTTTATTATCAGCTCATCTATCGTATCGGCTAAAATGGTGATATGCCCAAGCTTCCTACCGGGGCGGGTTTCGTGCTTGCCATATAAATGTATATAAACACCTTCCGCTTCCAATAACTGGGTGTGATTTTTTAAATAATAATTTCCTATCACATTATCCGGCCCAATAATATTAATCATAGATGAAGGCTTGATTACTTCTGTACTTCCCAAGGGCCATCCCATTAACACCCGCAGCAATTGTTCGTACTGGCTGGTATAGCATCCCTCTATGGTGTGATGTCCTGAATTATGTGGCCTTGGGGCTGTTTCATTGATATATATATTACCATCGGGCGAAACAAACATTTCCACTGCAAATAATCCGGGACTATTAAAATGTTGCGTGAGTTCGACCGCCAATTGCTCAGCATTTTTCAAAACACTTTCATGCACGCGTGCAGGGCAAATAAGGGTATCCACCAAATTAAGTTTGGGGTCGAAAACCATCTCCACCGCTGGAAAACATTTGATATTACCTTGTTGGTCGCAGGCAGTAATTACAGCTATCTCAATGGCATTATCAATAAATTCTTCTATTACCAATTTTCCTTTCAACATAGAAACCGCACTGATATAATCAGACTTTCTCGACAATACAAAAACTCCCTTTCCATCATAACCTCCTGTAGCAGTTTTTATCACAAACTTATCTGAAACATGAAGTTGGTCTAATGCTGAATCGATGTCTTGTATATCATCAACGATTACAAAATTTGCCGTGGGTAATTGATGTTTTTGGTAAAAATTTTTCTGGATAGATTTATCCTGTATAAGCTGCAATACTTGTGGGCTTGGAATAATCTTCTTCCCCGCTTTTTCTAATTCCATCAAAGCCGCCACGTTGATATTTTCAATCTCGAAAGTAAGTACATCCGATATTTCTGCCAATTTATATATAGCTTCTGTGCTTTGAAGTGAGCCTATAATATGGTTTCGGGCAGCATTTTTTGCAGGGGCATCGGCGGCATCCAATGTATTTATTATAATATCATATCGTGCAGCTTCTTGTATAAACATACAACCCAACTGACCACCACCTACAATGCCTATAGTGGGTTGATTGTTATATAATACTTCGGTCATTATTCCAGTACGATCTTATACAAATAAGAATTGCTTTTATTATGTAAATTAATAAAGTAAATACCGTTGGGCAAATTTACCATATTGATAGCATTGGTATATAGTTTCTCGTCTGACATGAATTGTTTGCCATGAGAATCTATTACATGGTACATATAATTTTTCGACAATTCTATTGGGCTAAAATGTGCGATCCTTTTTTTGAACTCCAGTATGGGTTTGCTTTTTAGTTGGTCTGTTTCCAAAGAGGCGTTGTTAAAAAACAACCATTGGTAGGCCACCCCAAACTCCCATCGGCCATCGTTGATGGTGGTTACTATATCTACCATTTGTGCTTCTGGCAATCCTGACAACTTAAGCAGTTTATATATTCTTGCCAAATCATCGATAATAAGTTTATTCTCGCCAGTACCCAAATACGCATAAATTTTTTGTGTGGGTCGGGGAGGGTTTGAGAGTATATAATTGCACATAGAATCTGCTACCCAAAAGCTGGGATTTAGCAGCCCGAGTTTCCCAAAGGTGTCGGGATATTTTAGCCATGCATACAAACTGATATAAGAACCCCAATGCCCGCCCATTACTGCGGTTCTATCAGAAAAAGGCATGGTGCGGTAAGCAGAGTCGATATAGGGTTTTAAGGTGTTGGCTATAAAATCGACATACGCATCGCCAACACTGCTTAATCCAAAGGGTGAAAATAATTCATGCCCTGATTTTTTTTCATTAACCACGGCTACTAATAGGCCACTTTGCAAATTGTTTTTTTCAAAATTTCCTAGGGTATTGTATATATCTGCCCTTTGGTTGGCCAACGCTGAGGGGTCGGACAAAGATGCCTTTTCGCCATCGGGCATATAGGTAACCGAATAATCTTTTTTAGAAGTATTATAGTCGGCAGGCAGGTATATCCATATTTTTTTGTAGGTTTTTAACTGGGGAGAATATATGCTGTCATTTATAATCTGAACGTTTTGATTTATGGCAGTGTTTTGTATAGGTTTGTTTTTAGCCTCTATTTTAATATAGAAGACCAATAAACATAATATATATAAAGCCTTTGTCAATTACAAATGTGTTATTCGCTTGCAGCCTTCATCCAATTAATTTTGTGCTACTTTCTCTTTCAGTGTTTTTATAAACTCAGCAGGTCCAGCATATCCTTCAAATGGAGGAAGCATTTTCTTTTGTTTTATAAAAAAAGTAGTAGGGTAGCCTGAGCTTTGCCCATTTGAAAGGATGCTGAGCAGCTCCATTCCGCTATAAGTCTTCCCATCGATCTCGTATCTGCTATCAGTTTTTTCGGGATTGAATTTAATGGCTACAAAACTCTTGTTTACTGTTTCAATAATAGACGAATCGGTATAGGTATCTTTATCGAGGCGTTTGCACCAATAGCACCAATCGGTATAGCAATCGATAAGTACTATTTTCTTTTCTTTAAGGGCTTTTGCATAACCGGTATTAAAATCTAACCAAGTAATTTTTCTGCCCACCCCACTTACTTCTGCTGTTTGGGCGGCAGGTGCAGGTGTTTCATTTTTTTTGTCGGAGCTCATAGAGCAAAAACTGATGGCCATTGCCAAAAGTGGAAGGATAAACAGTAGCTTTTTCATGATAAAGTATTTGAAATTTTGGACAAAAATACAATGATTATACCAATGTTGTTTTTTTATCGTGATAAATATCTAATGCTGCTATTATGGCTATAAATCCCCATATAAGAACAGCGGCCTTGTCTTGATCGCTATAGTTATTAAGCAAGCCATGCACAAAATAAGTGGTTAACCCCAGCAAAGCCGCCATATTCAATACACGCACCTTAGGGTCTTGAGATTGGTAGTGCAGTTTCACTGCGGTTCTTCCCACCACAAACAGTAGGTATAAAAAACTAAGCAGGCCAATTACGCCCAACTCGGCCAAGGGCTGAAAATACTCGCTATGGGCATTGCCCACCGTGCCAAAGTTGGTACTAATCTTGGTTAATTCTTTTGCCCTTTGGAAAGGTGCATACTGAAATTTGTATGTGCCTGCACCAAAACCCACCCAAGGTCGTTCGGCGGTCATTCGCAGGGCACTACGCCAGCGGTTGATACGCTCTAAATTGGAGTCGTCGTTTGAAATATTGTAGATTGATTTTACGTGCTTCTCAAAACTATCAGCGGATACCTGTTTGTTTTTTTTCAACATTAATTGAAAACGTTCTTGCATGGAATATCCAACCAATATTACTACCAATATCCCTACAACATATATATACCACTTAAATCGAAAATACAATACCACTGCCAGTCCCAAAGCCACCAGCAAGCTTATCCATGCTGCTCGGGTATAACTGTATACAAGCCCCGCTATAAACAAACCGAGGATGATAAGGCAAATGGTGCGGAAGGGAAAGCTATAGTTTAACTTATGGCCATTAGCCAAAACAGCGATAAGGAAGGGCACGAAAAAAGCAATGGGTATTGAATAAATACCATGGTTGATGTAAAAAGGCTGGCTCATGGCATAGCTTGCACGTTGGTCGAAGTTGTATACCGAATGCTGCACGAGGGTATATATGATAACGCCTGCAAAGGGAATAATATAAACCCAAAAGTATAATTTTATCTTATCTAGGTTTTTAAATATATGGGCCAGTGCAAAATAAAAAACAATAACATATAAAAAGCGTGACAAAAAATATTTGATGGAAACCACGGGCATGCTGCTGGTGATGCTGGTAAACAATATCCAACCCAAATTAATAAAAATAGCAAGTGTGATGGGATGCTTAATGATTTTTAAATTGACCTGCCCATCGGCAAAAAACTTGAAGAGCACGATACCGCCTAAAAATAAAAGCAATAAATCGGAGGGCATGTCCAGCCCCACTCCAAATCCTATATCGTTAAACCTAAACGAAAGTGGCGTGAGCATAGCTGTGAGCATAATGAGCCAATCGAAACGGTAAACCCCCATCAAGATAATGGCAAATACTATGGGTGCAAAAAGGCCATAGTATATATTATTGGCAAGTAAAAAAACATTGACGCTTATATATAAAAACGTCAACAACCAAAACCAGCGTTGATTATTAAGCAGCAGTTGCAATAGCGGGCTTTTTATTGGGCAAATATATTTTTTCGTAAACTAAAATTGAAAGGCAGGTAAAAGCCAAAGTGGTTAAACAGGTAAGCAATAACATAAGCGACCGAATAGGATATGCTTTAAATTGCGAGGGTCCCGATTTGCTCACAATAAATTTATGCTGCACATTGGCATTAGCATCTATCCTGGCTTGGTCGTAAAATTTGCGAAGGTCCGATTCTTTTTCCAA
The DNA here is from genome assembly GCA_025363675.1 of Flavobacteriaceae bacterium. Lineage (GTDB taxonomy): Bacteria > Bacteroidota > Bacteroidia > UKL13-3 > UKL13-3 > CANJUD01. Next base: position 10,416 of record JANYDJ010000084.1, read on the forward strand.
CTCTAAAAACACAGTGCGAGCCATCGTTTCAAATGAGCGGCCATATTTGGCTAACAATTGTTTTTGAACTTCAGTGTTTGCCCCATTTTTAAGTTGTATATCCGTAAGCACCTTGGCTTGCTCAGCCACATTAAACACACCCAAATCGCCCAGGCGGTTAAGTGAGTCATTATAAAATTTTATTTCTGCACGCTTAGCCAGATAAGCTTCTTCCACTATGGTTAATGCCTGTTTTGCAATCTGCCTTTGTATCTGGGTTTTCACTGAGTCCATAATATCCGAAATGCCATCAATCATTTTGGCAGCAAACAAAGGATCCTCGTCCAATACGGTACATTCTATGGAAGTGAACTCGGTACGCTTAAAACTCACTTTGCGGTCGTACATGCGGCCTAGCGTCACGTATGCATATTCATCATCTTTGTTAATATGATAGTGGTTAAGCAAATCAAAATGTTTCATTACGGCACCACGGGTTAAATCGGAATTTAGGATTTGGAGCATCTCCTCCACCTGCACCTCGGTACCAAATACCAAAGGATCACTTTTGTCGCCCACATTGTCTTTTAAGAAACTGGCAGAGAAGGAATTGTTCACTGTGGGATAAAAAATCATATTCGATTTATATAAGGGTGCGATTAACCACGGCCCAGTAGCAACTGCTGAAAGTGCTACAGCTATGAGCATAACGATGATAATTTTTTTTCGCCATTTCCACAAAATCTGTATCATCTCAATCACATTGAAATGATATTCTACTTGTTTGCTTTTTTCAGTTGTCATAATATTGGGCAAAATTAGGACAAAAAATTTAGAAACTACGGAAATAAGCACTGGCGAAATCCCTAGTTGCATCAAAACATTTTATTAGCTAAATTCGACCCCATAAATAAAACACTTATGAAAAAATTAATTTACATTATTTTTCTACTACTTATCGTTTTTACTACCAAAGTGAGTGCACAATCTCAAACAATCGTAACCAAAAAGTGGGCGAGCTGCATCGGGCGACCCGATACGGTCAACTGGGCTGCATCTACTTTTGACTCTTATGGGTGCTTAACAGTTACTGGAAGCAAATATATAGGTTCAAACAACACAGATGTATTTGTGGTAAAGTATGATATTAATGGAAACATTATGTGGCAAACTACCTATAACGGTACTTCTAGTGGTTTAGATTATGGAGTAGCAATAGTAGCTAGCTCAAATGGAGATGTCTATGTGGCTGCCGCAACAACAACTGTCGGCAGTGGTCTTGATATGGCCATATTAAAGTACAGCAATACTGGCACTCTAACATGGACAGCAAAGTGGAGCGGGACGGCTAGCTTCAATGATGTTCCATCGTGTATAGCATTGAACAGCGTGGGTGATATTTTTATTGCAGGTAGCACTTATGCTGCGGCCACTTTATATAACTATGCTTTGATAAAGTATAACAGCAGTGGCACAAAACTATGGCAAAGCACTTATGACTATACAGCAAAAACAGATTTTGCTACAGCAATGGTTGTTAACTCTGCAAATGATGTGATAATAACTGGAAGTTCAGCAGTAACTTCAACCAATTCCGATTTTACAACATTGAAATATGCTGGGTCAAACGGGGCATTGTTAAACACAAAAAGAATAAATGTGTCAGGCCATGGACAGGATATTGCGGCTGCAATTGCAAAGGACGATTCAGACAATATAATAATAACAGGATATACTTATGCTAACTCAAACTACGATATACAAACAGCAAAGCTAAGCTCAACACTAGTATTAAAATGGACAAAAACATTTGATGGAGAGGGTTTGGATGATGCTACCTATGATATTGGAGTAGACATATATGGCAATATATTTATTACAGGGCAGACAAGAAAACTAAACAATGGGATTGATTTTATCACAAAAAAATACAACAGAGCGGGGACTGAACTGTGGAGCAACAGATACCCTGCTGACGATGAAACCAAATATGCTAAGGCAAGCAAGTTGTTTGTAAAATCAAATGGGAATGTAATAGTTGCTGGAACCGCTGACAGGAGCAATAATTCAGATATAGTTGCAATAGAATATGACTCTGCTGGAAGTATTAAATGGGAAAAATATTATAATGGGTCAGGGGATACTAATGACATGGCATTAAGTGTTAAATGTAATAATAACGGTTCAGTATATATTACTGGTATGTCTAGAGATTTATATGATACTATGAGGTATGCAACTATCAGATATGATTACGATTTATTAGATAATGAAGTAATAAGAGACACTACCTCTGACACATCAACATGTATTGATTATATAAAGAATCAACTGATAGTAAAATTTAAACCAAATATTGTAAACACGGCTATTGTAGACAATAAAGAATGGCTTTGGGGAAGCTTGGAAGAAATTATCAGTGATTCAAATTACACAAATACCATATATACTAAACTTGGATTAGGCAGTAATCATGAAGATGAGTTAAAAATATATAAAATATTTACAGGTTTGACAACAGCAGACAGTATCTCAATCAGTAGGCTTGGGGATAGTGTTAAAATGCAGCCTCTATGGAGTGCGTTTATGATAGCCATCCCAGATAATTTAGGCACATTTGCATCTATTGACAGCTTAAATTTTCTTGATACAATAATTGAATATGCTGAGCCAAACTATGTATATACCACCTTTAGCGATGAATACACGAATAAGCAGGCTTCGTTAATAGCAAATACTGATTACCCTAATGCCAACATAAATCTTAATGATGCATGGAACTCTGAAGTTGGACAGAGTTATATTAAAGTTGGTGTTGTAGATTGGCCAATTTATTGGAAACATGAAGAATTTGGAGATGGCTCTTTTTATGGTTCCAAAATACGAGGAGGTTATGATTACTACAACAAAGTTGGGATAGATAAAATTACAAACTTTGAAGATCCCCATGGCACAGAAGTCGGTGGTATTATTGGAGCTTGGAGAAATAATACGATTAGCGGAAATACTAAGGGAATTGCTGGAATTGCCGGGGGAGATGCAGATAATGGAAACAGTGGGGTTTCGTTATATTCACTGGGGATTTTTGGCATAAAGAAAAAAATATTTGTAGATGATAAACCCAAAATTGCAAGTGCTAAAGAAGTTGCTAATGCGATCACTCATGGAGCTTACAATACTACCAATGGTTATGGTTTTGGTTTGCATATAGAAAATTCAAGTTGGGGAGGTGGCAAAGGTGGAGACCTTCTTCAAAATGCGATAAATACTTGCTATCTAAATGGCTGTGCTTTTTTTGCTGCCAGGGGCAATTATTATGGTGCTGACTGGATACTTGACAATCCTGAATTTAAAAAAAGAACAGACCAGCCCAAAAGTGTTACCTCCAAAGTATATCCTGCTTGTTATGGTGATAGGACAGTATTTAACATTGGGGCAAGTGGGAATGAAGGCACTCACAAACTAGTAAATGACAATGGCGATTATATTTATGAATCGATGTATGATAATGGTGTGGACGTAATTGCACCAGGTTCCTCAGATATTGTTTTAACTACAACCATTCCGGGGGCCGGGCAACTTGCTTATTTTGCGGATAACAAATACAGCTGGTTTAGTGGTACATCTGCCGCTTGCCCTCACGCTGCGGGTGTTGCTGCCTTGATGATGAGCAGACATCATCCCGATAACCCTAATAATGCATATGGCAATGTCCTTCACCCTGATGATGTAAAAGCGTTATTTAAAAAATATTCTGATGATATAACTGGCCATAGTCCTGATCAGTATCAAACCTACACTTATGCTTCTGGATATGATATATACAATGGATATGGACGGCTTAATGCAGGTAATTTATTATTACATATTGATATAAAAAATGGGTTTTATATACACCATCTCCGAAACCCATCTAGAACAATATCAACATCTACAAACGTAGATAATAGTATAGTTTTACCAATTGAAATAAATAATGCTGGTGTTGGGCATTACGATGGGTATTTATGTACAGTTACAGATCAGTATACTTATACTCTTCCCTATAGTACTTGCCAGATTATAGACAACTGGCCAATAAACTGCTTAGACAATCTAGGTATTGACAATAATTCTTCTGTCACAAACACCCCCTATCGTACCTGTACAATTTCAGTGTCTGGCACTACTGCAACTATAACTACCGTTACCTATTGCTGGCATTTAACATATGACCATACATATGGGAATGTAGATTACTGGATACCAAAAAATCCTAATTATATATCAAGCGATTGGTCCCTCCAAATCCATGACCCGACGATTACTTCTGTCGCAGCAAAAACGCTCAAAAGTACTGTTACAGTATATCCCAATCCTGCCTATAATTGTGCAACCATAAGTTATGTCCTGGATTACCTACCCAAAACATTAGTGGTAGATGTTTATGACTTAACCGGTAAATTTGTAACCCATTTAAATAATGTGAAACAAAATTTCGAAAATATTAGTTTTGATGTTACTGATTGGAGTGCTGGTTTGTATTTTATCAATATAAAAACTGACAAAGAAACAATAATAAGAAAATTTGTTAAGAACTAATAAGCGACATAACTTTAATGAAAGTCTTTACAATTTTTATATTACTCCTATATCTGCTTACTGGCTGCCGCAAAGACTCCCAGATACCATTGCAGCCATATTCCACAGACTGCTCAGCCAACGGATTTGACAGTGTTCCTAAGCATAACGGTGGTATAAGAATAGATCCTTCGATATATTTTGACAGTCTATATATCAGGTTTCCCTATTTTAATCCAAACAATTCTGATGAAATAATATATTATATGACATATAAGCAAGAGCTGATAAAATATAATATGGTAACAAAAACAAAACAATCAATATTTAAAGGATTGCTTTTAAATAGACCTAAATGGAGCAAAAAAGGCTGGATACTATTACCTAGTGGTGGTGGACAGATATGGAAAATTAAAGACGATGGCACACAATTAACTCAACTTACTTATGGATCGATTGGTCATTATGCTGCTGAATGGAATATAGAAGGAACTAAGTTTGGCTGCCAAGCAGTTAATGTGGGTCATAGTTATGGAGCAATGTATGATGAGTTTGGTATTATTTTAGACAGTTTTCAATATCCATTAACTGGATGTTGGCAAAATGCCAATAACAAACCAATTGGAGCTAGCGGTTATTCAATAGGTTATACAGATCTCAAAACTGATTCAAAAGTTACCCTATATAGTTTACCGAATGATGATTTTGCATTTCATGGTGCCTATTGGATGGCCGATGGCATTAATGCTGCTGTAATTGCGGATAATGGCGTATATTCATTTAACACACAAACTAAAAAATTAACTTTTTTAAAACAAATCTGTTCCCGTTCTTCCTATTATTCTCTTTGTGTCTCTCATATTTCAGGCAAGCTAATTATGGAAAAGCCCACAACGCATTATATAGGACATAATAGTATTTTAACACGAACCAAATTGGTAATCATGAATGCTGATGGGAGTGGAGAACAGGAGATTGAATTATAGATACGAAAAAGAGATACCAAAAATGAAGATTCATAAAATCATAGTATTAATAATCTTCTTCTGCCTGTTTGTCAACTACCCTAGGGTCAACTAAATACTATAAGATTGTACCAAACCCAAGTGGGCAAACAATCTTCACATTCCCAAATATTTAGATTCTACGGAATCTGCTGCTTAAATTTTTATTGTTTTACAATTTTTATCGTAGTATCTCCCACCCTAAGCAAATATAATCCATCGGGTAAAAAACCAATGTCAATAAGTTGTTCACCCGAGTTGGGTAACAAAGTACTTTGGTAAATTATCTCGCCTAAGTTATTATAAATGGAAAACGATTGCCTCTTTGCAAGGTCATGTTTGATAGTAACTATTCCATTGGTAGGATTTGGATAAACTGAGATATTATCTATGAATTGTTTTTTATCAATCTTAAAACTGAAATTAGGGTTTGCTATTTTTAAGAATACAATCTTGTTAGAACCATTGCCATAATATTGCTGATTGTATAATACAGAATCCCCTATTTGTAATACAAACGTATTGTCACCATCCGATACTACACTACCGCTTAATGTGGGAAAACCATTTCCCCAAAATTCTCTTGCTGCTATTATATTGGCACTATCATCGAAGTACATATTCAAGAATGCTCGTTGGCTCACATTTAAGGTGCCTATTTCATAAGTTCCTGATGCATTAAAACATGTATAAACCCTGCCGTTGGAGCCTATTCCCATATTGTAACTTGTTCCATAATACCCATTGGAATCTGTTGAACTCTGCACCCATTTTATGGCTCCCAGGGTATCAATTTTTAACCATATTGGAAAATGCTGAAGTGAATTAAAATCCTTTCCTGCTAGGCTCAATTTACCTATGAAAATATATGAAAAATAAAAATTACCCTTTGCATCCACGCACATTGATTTATTATATAGATGGTCGATAGCATACGTTGCTTTTGCGGGGAAACGTTTTAAGAAAACAAAGTTTAAATCCTTATCAGCACCTGCCACATAAAAGTCTTTTTCCACGGTTTGCAGGGTAGTGTCTACCACACTTAATGAGTCATATTGTATATTTGATTTTGAATCCAAAACATTAAATATATACAAATGATTTCCATCCTTAGAAACTGCAATATTTCCTACTGAAGCATTGCTAATATTTGAATTAACTTTAATAAGGTTGCCATCCTTGCTAAATTTTGCAACAGATACCCCTTTCTTATGCTGTAAGGCTGTATCATTAACCATAGCACCCAATATACTTGTTACCAGATTTATATATATATTCCCATTATCATCGGAAGCTAGTTTTGCATCTAGGCCATTATGAGCATATTTATGGCTTTTGCTCCAAACCAAATTACCTGAAGTATTTACCTTAAAAAGAAACCCATTGGTATACCAAATTGAATCTACTTTAGTGCCATTTGACAAGAGCATGTCTCCATTATAATTCCCTATAAGTATTACACTGCCATCGGAAGTTGCAATCATATCCTTTACTGCCAGGTCAGTGCCAGCATTCATTGCTAGAGACCATCTATATATGCCATTTGAATCGAGCGACATTAAAACTATACAGCTTTTTTTACTATTTATAATTGGCTGGTTGTTAATAAGCAAGGTGTCTTTACATTGTATAAGAAAAAACGAATTCCCTTTAGTATCTATTACGGGTGGAGTTAGTATATTTTTAGAAATTGGCAGGTTGTTCTTGCCCTTAATTTCGTACACCCATTTAATTTGTTGTGAATTTACTCTGAGAGTGTACAATAATAATAATTGTATAATAATAATTTTATTCATAGTATTGTTTTAAATTGTTGGGCCCGCAATGCTGTGCAAAGGGAAAGTATGATTAATAAAGTTGAGTTGATTTTCATATAGGTTCATGCAAATAACATTGGCAATTTCCAACTCCCTTCCAAAAAAAATTTGCTCTCGGTCAAAAGCAATGTAAGAATGCCTACAATCCATCCATATTACAGGTAACAAGTATTATATCTCTATCCCTATGTTTCTGCAAATATTTTTTTGTTTGATTCAATACATTTTTTGAAAGCACACCCATATTCTTTCCCCAAAACACTATCATTACATAATTATGTTTCGGTATTTCATCAATCAAATTTTTCCTATTGTCCAATATCAAAAAATCTAAATCATTCGTGAGGTTGACTTTTTTATTTAATGGGAAAATTTTCTTTGAAACAAAAGGAAAAGTGTCAAAACCTTGATGATAATTCAAAGTCCCCAAACAGGTTTCCCATCCTCCTAGAATCTGGCCCGTTTTATTATAGAACCTGATTTGCAATGGGCAGAAATCTTTCCTTTTCATAGTATCTAAACAGTACTTTTCTTTGAGCATACTTCCCAAAAAAGCAGTATCAAAAGTTGCTGCATAATTATTGTCAATATTTCTTTTCTCCAAATATTCTTTTAGTTGCTCATGATTAGTAAACCCTGATTCATCAACTCCTAGTAACATATTTGTTATTGTTGAGCAGCATCCGGAAAATACAAATAATATAAATGAATAGTAAATTAATAGGACTTTTTTCATATTATATAAATAAAAAACTATGTTGCCGGATAAAGGTGATTCTACCGACAACATAGTTAATTTTGTCTATTTTGTAATAATTTCCAACGTGGCCCTTTTTAAACCTCCTCCACAATCTGAGTTAGAGACAGGATAGTATCCATTTGCAACCCATACAGAGTCATACCCAAAGGCACTAGATGCACTTGCTCCTATAAAAAAATCTTCATAAACATGAACATTATTATTGTCAACTATATTCGAAGTTTTGAATAGAATATCAAGAGTACTATCATTTGTTACAAGAGCATGCATTGTTTCTGTTTGATCACTAAATGGTAATGAACTAATATATCCAGTTCCAGAGCACCAATCACTTCCTTCTTCATCGCCTTCATCATTAAATCCATAAGTTACACAAAATCCTGGACAAGATCCACAAGGGAGTGAAAAACCGCAATTAAAGTTAATAGGTGAAAAACCTGCTTTAATGCGAAGCTTTTTTTTCTTTTTACCCGTTGGTAATGCTTGCTTCACTTCTTCCTTGCCAATTTTATTTGAGGTGTTTTTCGGGTTTTCCTTCCCGCAACTAGCTAAAAATGCTATAAATAGCAAGCTATATACTATCTTTTTCATACTTTCTTTATAAAAATAATTGCCTACTCTAAACCCTTTTCGGCATACGGGAGCTGTATTTTATTGACACAGCTAAACAATAAATGCGATTATTTTCGCTCAGTAAAAGAATTTTGCTGTTGTAATTTATTTAAGTTAGTAACGAGTTTTTCGTACCTTTGCCCCATCTACGCTCTCATGCAGTTGGCAAGGTATTATTTATTTTGCTTCAAAAAGCAGCCCGTGGATTGCAAGTCGGCGGGTTGCCTTTTTTTAGTTCAATTAATTGCATATTTTTATTTAAAATCAATGCTTATATGTCAAGCCTATAAGCAATTGAAATCCTAATTAAAAAATGCTGCTAAAAAATATTCAAAAAAATTGCATAGATTAGATAAAGGTTTATTTTAAGAATGGTTTTTAATTATTATATTCTTCATAGTAAAGAATACAAGGCAATGTTAGGAATAAAAACATTATAAAACAAACTTATTTTAAAATAAATACCCCCGTTACTCTAACAGGAGCTACGGAGCTTTCGTTACTTTGTTTTTAAGAATTATATTAACTTCGTAACCCTCATAAATTTTGTAAAAAAAATCCTAAGTAGTTAAATATTGCAACTCCATTCCAAAAAAAATTTGCAATCCCAATACTATTTCTCTACTTTTGCCTAACACTTGTTAGGTAACATGGTAGACCGTCGTCGCACACAGATAGTAGAAATGGCTTGCAAACGCTTTGCTGAAAGGGGTTTCATAGGTTCCTCCATGCGAGATTTGGCTGCCGATATGGGTTTGGAAGCTGCTTCATTATATACCTATATAAAATCGAAAGACGACCTGTTGGAAGATATTTGTTTCGGCATTGGCAATAAACTTATTGCAGCTATCGACGAAGTGAATGATATATATTTTAATGCCGAAGAAAAGCTCAGGTCTGCCATTAAAAACCATGTAGAAATTATATGTGCCGACCCTGAAGCATCTAAAGTTTTCTCGCACGAATGGCGGCATTTGAATGATGCAAAAAAAAATGAATTTATAACCCTCAGAAATCACTACGAACAAGGAGTAACAGAAATAATAGAAACCGGAATAACAGAACAGATTTTTGTGGAAGGCGATAAACGTTTTGCAGTGCTCACCATACTCTCAACTGTAAACTGGATATCGGAATGGTATAACCCAAAAGGCAAAATGAAACCCAACGAAATAGCACAGAAACTAGCAGACTTTGTATTGACAGGATTGAAGAAGCAAACATAGTATTAAGGAGTAAGGGGGAAGGGATAAGTGCCATTCGGCTGCATTCCTTACTCCTTATCCCTTAATCCTTACCCCTATAATAAAATATAAAATAACAACTATAAAATATAAAATCCCATGTACGGAAACGCATATATAGACCCGAATGAAAAAATGCCTTCGTTTCTTGAAGGTGAAGACCTGGAAAAGTTAGCAGCATTTGAAGCCCGCATTGTAGGCGGCGACAAAATAGAACCTATGGACTGGATGCCGAAAGAGTATCGCAAGCAGCTTATCCGAATGATAGAACAACATGCCCATAGTGAAGTGATTGGTGCTTTGCCCGAAGGTACCTGGATTACACGTGCACCAGGTTTTCGCAGAAAACTATCTTTAATGGCCAAAGTACAGGACGAAATGGGCCATGCACAACTATTATACTCTGCTGCCGAAACCCTAGGCAAAAGCAGGGAAGCAATGATCGATGATTTGTTGACTGGCAAATCGAAATATAGCAATGTATTTAATTACCCCGCCCTCACTTGGGCCGATACTGCTGTGATAGCATGGCTAATTGATGCGGGTGCTATTGTAAACCAAGTAGCCAATAGTAAGGGCAGTTATGGCCCCTATTGTCGTGCACTGGAACGTATATGTTCTGAAGAATCTTTCCATCTTAAATATGGCCACGATGTAGTGGTACATTTAGCAACGGGAACCAAAACCCAACGACAAATGGTGCAAGAAGCATTGACCCGCTGGTGGCCACCCATCATGCACTTCTTTGGCCCATCGGATAAAGAAAGTGTGCATGGTGCAATATTGATGAAATGGAAAGTAAAAATGGCAAGCAATGATGATATGCGTAACCAGTTTTTTAATATGTATGTTCCCAAAATATGGGACCTTGGATTGGTATTGCCCGACCCTGCTTTTAAGAAAAATGAAACCACGGGAAAATGGGAATATACTGAACCCGATTGGGACGAATTTAAACGCGTAATAAATGGCGACGGCCCCTGCAACAAAGAAAGATTAGCGGTACGCAAATGGGCTGAGACCGAGGGAGCATGGGTTCGCAGAGCCTTAAACGCTAAAGAATCTGCTTATGTAGTTCCATTGGCATAACACCATAATTAAAAGTAAACTTATATAACACTAATAACAAAAATGAATCTTCGATTCACGAAAACCAAATTAAAAAAAATAAAATCATGAGTAAAAAAATTACACTGTACTTTATTGCACTTTTTATTACAACAAGTGCTTGGGCTCAAATCCCAAATGCATCATTCGAAAACTGGGGCAAGGACTCCTCTGAATCTTTAGATAAATGGGTGGTATTCGGCGATGTTTCCAAAACCAATAATTCAAAATCAGGTACTACTGCCATGCGAATGAACCACAAAGCCTTTTCAAATTCACAATCATATTTGCAATATGGTGCAGCAGGTTTGGGCGGATGGCCTTATGTGGGAAGACCTGACACTTTATCATTTTTTGCCAAAGGTTATTTTAATATAGGTGACAGTGCCCAAATAGTTATTTCATTTGGAAAACTAGGTTCGCCTATTGCCTATGCGTTCGTAAATTTTAGTGTAACTGACAGTGTGAATTTTACGGAGATTAAGGTTCCAATTACCTTTTTTGCACCTTTAATAAAATCGGATACGGCAGGTATATATTTTGTGGTGGGGAAAACGGATTCGGTAAATTCTTGGCTGATAATAGATGATGTAAAACTAACCAAAGCGGGAGTTACAGAAGGCACTATCATAAATTCAGGTTTTGAAACTTGGAATAAATTATATAACGACAAACTAACGGGTTGGACCACTGGCAATGAAATTACCAAATTTTCTGGAATCCCAGCAGTAATAGCTGAAAAAACCACCGATATAAAAGATGGAGCTTACGCTATGAAACTCACCAATAAAAATATACAAGGGTTTGGCGTATTTCCGGGTATAGCTGTTTCAGGCATTTTGGATTTAAACGGAAACGGCCCCGGTCCTGGTCCTGCATTTTCAGTAAACAAAAAATTTTTAAACATGACTGGGTATTATAAATATGCACCAGTAAATGGAGACACCTGTAAATTACAACTTTTATTATTTAAAGGCAGTTTGCAAGTTGGAATGGGAGAATTTTATTCAAGCAGCACCACAAACAGCTATACACAGTTTAGTGCCCATGTTAAATATGATGTTTCATTTACTGGAATGCCTGACAGTGGGTGTGTTATATTATTTGCTGGCAGCGAAAATGGAACGCCTCAAGCTGGCTCTATATTATATGTAGACATGCTCGATTTAAATGATATAAATGCAGTTGCGAATTTAGAAAACAATATACAAACACAAGTATTTCCCAATCCTGCAAATAACAATATTACCATAGATTTGAATAGTTTAAATACATCGAATATATATATAAATTTGGTGGATATTGCAGGTAAACAAGTCAAAGAAATATATAATGGTAAAATTGGTTCGGGTTATACAAAAATAGAGACCGATATAGCTCAGATTCCTGCTGGTATATATATGGTTAAAATTAGCAATAATGGTTTTGTTCAAACAAATAAACTTCAAATAGTAAAGTGATAAAATATATAAGTTTTTTTGCCTTTTTGTTGATGTTAGCATTTGCTACTATCACCTGCAAACACAGTCCCGCTGTGGATGCTACAACAGGTGTTACCGATAAAGCATTGTTCGATTTGGTGACCAACTCCAGTTTGTTTTATTATAAAAGCAATGCCAGTTATTTAGCTTCCGACCCATCAAGCCCGCATGATAAATTTATGCGGGTTAATTTTAATGCCAAAGCTGCTTCTGCATTGGGCACCGATGGAAAACTTCCCCAAGGCGGCACCTTCCCCGATTCTTCATTAATAGTAAAAGAAATAAGCAGTACACTATCAGGCTCCATCAATTTATATGCAGTAATGTATAAATTACCAAAAGCATCAAATTCTGGCAGTGGCTGGGTGTGGGGTGAATTCAAACCAAGCGGTACAGTTCAAATAGGATCAGGCTATAAGGGTTCGAAATGTGTGAGCTGCCATAGTGGAGGCAAACAAAGAGATTTAGTAAGAACATTTGATTTACATTGATATTATAATATGAATAATTCTATAGACCCGAGGGTGAACCGGATAAATTTTCCCGATGATATCACAGAAAAAAAAGAACTTGACCAATGGATAACCTGGGAAGTTTTTCACCAACGCAAACGCGGAGAACAGCACGAACATGTAGGTATCGTACATGCACCCAATTCGGAAATGGCATTGGTAATGGCCAAGGAAACTTTTGGCCGCCGCGGACATACTGCCAATATATGGGTAGTGCAATCGAGCCATGTATATAGCACCGGTTATGAGGATGATGATATTTTTACAACCACCCCCGAAAAAATATATAGAGAAGCGGGTGGATATAAAGTAATGGACAAAATAAATAAGTATAAAAAAGAACAAAAATAATATATGGATACCAATATAGCCATTAAAGAACTATTATATAAAATAGCCGACGACCAACTTATTATAGGGCACCGCAACAGCGAGTGGACGGGGCTTGGGCCTATATTGGAAGAAGATATAGCTTTCTCTAGTATGGCACAGGACAAATTAGGACAAAGCCAAGCTATATATAATATATTAAACACGATGGGCGAACAAGATGCCGACACTTTAGCTTTTATGCGTAATTCGGCTCAGTTTCATTGCTGCCATCTGGTGGAAATGCCCATAGGCGGATATGACTTTAGTTTGATACGCCACTTTTTATTCGACCATGCCGAATGGTTGCGTTTTAATATGCTAATCAATTCTTCGTTTGAACCTATTTCAAAACTTGCCCGCAAATATCGTGGCGAAATAAAGTATCATATCATGCATGCCGATGTATGGTTAAAACAATTGGGCAATGCAACTGAAGAATCGCATAATAGAATGCAAACTGCTTTGGATAATTCCTTCAATATGGCCTTGGGGATTTTTGAAAATGGCCCATATCAAGAACTATTAAAATCGGAAAAAATATTTGATGGTGAGGAAATTTTGAAACAACAATGGTTGGAAAAAATTACGCCTATTATAACATCATCAAACCTAAAACTTCCCGCAGAAAACACATGGCAGCCCGCACTGGGTGGTCGCACAGGAACACATACAGAACACCTGCAACCATTACTTGATGAAATGACTGAAGTATTTAAGATTGATCCTTCGGCTGAGTGGTAAAGAATTATATAACTTCTTCCAATTCTGTTTTACGCCACAAATCGGGTGTGCCCAGTTTTAAATCGGTCGACATTTTAAGATTCACAAATAATTGAAGTTTGTAAGAAGTTAAATATTTAATACTTGTTTCTATCAAAGCTTGTCCTAATAATGCTTTTTCACCCCAAGGATAAGTTACTTCTTTTGTACATAAATCCTCTTCAGTGAAATTACTGAATAATTTTTGTATCAGTTCAATTTGTTTATCCATTTCACCAGCCACCTGCTGTAGCGTAATTTCCTTAACATTGGCATTTAATTCGGCAAAATGTGTACGTAAATCTGCTCCATCTTTTCGCTCCCAATATGATACCATTCCCGTTCCTATACGACATAAATAATGTAATAATTCCATGGTGCTTCGCATTCCTTCCTTGGGTCTAAAATCAAGTTGGTCTGCGGGAACAAGTGTTGAAAGGCGACGAATAAGTTTCATCTCTTTGGTGATGGAGTTTAGGAGGAATTGTTTGTACATGTTATATATTTTTAAAAATTAGGTTGATTAATTTTAATATAACCATTTTGTAAACAAAATGTTTTTAAGTAATCGTAAACTATTTACCATCATATCAAAAATACTACGTTATTTGCTGCATAATAAAATAAAAAACTTATGTCACCAGTAACACTTTCCATCATTGGAGCCGTTTTCTTGATTCTCCTCTCCGGTATCTCCGCCGTTAAGCAGGGCAACATTGTAGTTATAACCATGTTCGGGAAATACCGCCGAATATTATATCCGGGACTTAACTTTAAGATTCCGTTAGTTGAACGTGAATTTAAAACCATTTCTATTCAAAACCGCTCTATCGAACTGGGTTTCCAAGCCATTACGATTGACCAAGCTAATGTTAATTTTTCGGCCATGTTATTATATGCCGTGGTAAATCACGATGAAGAAACAATAAAAAACGTAGCTTTTAAATTTATGGATTTGAAAAGTTTTCAATCGGCACTTATTCGTACGGTGGAAGGAAGTATCCGTGCATTTGTGGCTACCAAAAAACAAGCAGAAATATTATCATTGCGTCGTGATATAGTAGAAGAGGTAAAAATACAATTGGACAATACACTGGAAGGGTGGGGCTATCATTTAATAGATATGCAAATGAATGATATTACTTTCGATGAAGAAATTATGAAATCGATGGCCAGGGTGGTTGCATCAAACAACTTAAAAGCTGCTGCTGAAAACGAAGGACAAGCATTATTAATTACCAAAACCAAGGCTGCCGAAGCTGAAGGAAACGCCATAAAAATTACTGCAGCAGCAGAAAAACTTGCAGCCACTTTGCGTGGACAAGCAGTAGCATCATTCCGTGAAGAGGTAGCCAAAGGGATGAGCCAAGCTGCTAAAGAAATGGCAACTTCTAACTTAGATTCATCAGTTATATTATTTAGTATGTGGACTGAGGCTGTTAAAACCATGGCTGAACAAGGTACCGGCAATGTGATATTCTTAGATGGCTCGCCTGATGGTATGCAACGCAGTTTTCAACAATTAATGGCGTTCAATAATTTGGATATGGGAGGCAAGAAAAACAACTAAGTATTATATATAATTCTTTTGTTTCCCAACCATAAAAATACAAACTGTTATTATATACTTGCAGGTGTATTTATTACCCTATTTTTTGCAAACTGTAGCAACTCCAATAAAAACAGAAACGATATATTTTATTATAATGAAGATGCGGGCATTACATCGCTAGACCCTGCATTTGCTAAGGACCAGAACAATATTTGGGCAGTTACGCAATTATATAATGGCTTAGTAGAACTGGATTCCAATTTGAATATTATTCCCGCTATTGCAAAAAGTTGGGAGATTACTGACAGCGGAAAAACATATACCTTTTATTTGCGAAATGATATATACTTTCACGACCATGAATGTTTTGCAAATGGCAAAGGGCGAAAACTCATTTCAAAAGATATAGCTTTTAGTTTGATTAGGATTTTTGACCCAACTACTGCAAGTACGGGAGCATGGCTGCTTAATGAAAAGTGGTTGCCGATTACCAATCCAAAAACCGATAAAGATATATATCATAATAACAAACTAATTGAAACACCAAACGACACCACCCTTATTATACATATTGCCAAAGCATTTCCGCCATTTTTGGGTCAGTTAACTATGCCCTATTGTTTTGTGGTGCCGCACGAAGCTATAGAAAAATATGGCAAAGATTTTCGTGCCCATCCCGTGGGTACAGGCCCGTTCCAACTAAAGTTTTGGGAAGATGGCGTGAAGATGGTGATGGAACGCAATACCCATTATTTCGAAAAAGATATATATCATAAACCACTCCCCTATCTCAATGGAATTGTGGTATCATTTATTGGCAGTAAACATGGTGCTTTCTTAGAATTTTTGCAAGGAAAATTAGATTTTGTAAACGGACTTGAAAGTAGTTTTAAAGACGACGTGCTCACCAAATCAGGCGGATTGAAACAACAGTATAATAATAAATTTAAATTGGTTTTGGGCAATTATCTCAATACAGAATATCTGGGTTTTTTAATGGATGATAGTTTGCCCTTAGCAAAAAATTCTCCCTTTGCTAATATATATTTTAGGCAAGCAATAAACTATGCTATCAATAGAAAAGAGATGGTAGCCCAATTGCGAAACAATATTGGCAATGGCAATGTGGGTGGTTTTATTCCCAAAGGACTTCCCGGAAATATTGAAGAGAATATATATACCTACAATCCTGAAAAAGCAAGAGAACTATTACACAAATCGGGATATAATAAAAAGGATGAAATAGTAATATATACAACCAAAAACTATTTAGATTTAACGGTATATATACAAAACCAATTGGCTGCAATCGGCATTAATTGCAAAATAGAAAACAATCCCGGTCCCACCCACAGGCAAATGGTAGCCAAAAGCCAAGCCCTGTTTTTTCGCGGTTCGTGGATTGCCGATTATCCCGATGCGGAAAATTATTTAAGCTTATTTTATTCAAAAAACTTTTGCCCTTCGGGACCCAACTATTTTCATTATAAAAATAGCACCATTGATAATTTATATACCCAATCGCTTACTATTACCAATGATAGTATCAGAACAAAACTATATAGTGATATTGACAAAAAAATAATGAACGACGCACCGGTTGTAACTTTATTTTATGATAGGAGTATAAGGCTTGTACAGAATAATATTAGCAACCTTCCTACCAATCCGCTAAATTTATTGGTGCTTAAAAATACCAAAAAAGCATACTAATTAGATACTTGCTGTTATTATCTGGCTCCGTTATTTATTGTAACTTCATTCTATTATCGTTATGAAAAAATATATACTATCTATTGTTGTCTTAGTATTAATAAGTATCTCTACCTCACTTGCACAGCAAGCTGCACCAACCTATATCGACGATCAAACTTCTTATAGAAATACTCATATTGGGTTTGAATATTTGAATCTTAAACTTGGCAACTTCGAAAGTGGAAGCAATGACAATTCAAGTGCAATTGCAGCGGGAATAAGAATCGATACAGAATTGAGAAAACTTAAAATAACACCACGCTTATATTTTGAGAATTCTTATTTAAGCCTCTTGAAAAACAAAGAAGGGGCTGCTGCAAATCCCGGTGAAAAGACAAAATATTTTTTTGCCGGTTATAGCAATTTTGAAATAGGGTGCGGGTATAATTTATTAAGATATAGCTATAAAAGTACAAAACGTATTACACTGAATAAACATTATAATGGCCTGGCAAATATGATTGCAAAATCGGAGAATGCTTTCCCCATCACTTATCGCCAGGTATTAAGGCCCCGAGTGGGATTTAACCTTCAAAGAATGCGAGAATTTAACAATATAAAAATACTACAAATTGGAGCCGAGATAACACGAAATTTTTATGCCGAAGTAAATTCTGCACGCGGGCCCTATGTGAGATCAAATTGGCTTGTATTATATTATGATGTTTTACTAGGACTTGGAAATAATGGGCCGTATGGCGATAGCACATTTATGCCTAATGCTATCAGTACCTATTATAGATTTACCAATGCCGAACTACGTAAAACGGGCTGGCGAATTGGTATGGCTAACAGGGGAGATGTGCAAGGCTCAGGCTTAATATGGAGAATAGAAGTGGGCCATCTTCCGGGTTTCTCAAAATATACATTAGGCCATAACAATTCTGCTCTTTATATGATGCTGACAGTGGGCCATGGATGGAGTAAGAAGATTAAATTTATTGATAAATATAATACCCATTAATTTCTTAATAGCGGTTTGTATTAAAAAATTACCCTGAGCACGGTATATATTCGCATAGCCCATATACCTATTTTTGCCCTATAATATTTAGTATCATGGTGAAAAAATATATACTATCAATTAGTGCCCTATTATTGGTAAGTGCCTCGTTTGCCCAGCCTATTGTAACAGCCCAAGCAGATGAACCAAATTCGTATCGCAACACCCATATTGGATTTGAGTATTTGAATTTTAAATTGGGGAATTATGAAAGTGGGAGTAACAATAATTCAACTGCACTGGCAGCCGGTTTAAGAATTGATACCGAGTTACGCAAACTAAAACTAGCCCCAAGAATATATATAGAAAACGGAGTATCTGAGTGGATTGGTAAATAAAACTGCTCAATTCGCAGGCACAGCCAAAAGCTATAATTATATATCGGGTGGATATACAAATATTAAAATTGGATGCGGATATAATTTGCTTACTTTTAAATATAAAGGCAAACGTCATTTCACACTAAAATCGCACTATGATGGGGTAGCTATGGTAAATGAAAAAAGCGAAGACGCTTTCCCTGTTGACCTACCGCCATGTGCTGCAACCCCGCATTGGACTTAATGTTCAAAACATGAAAGAATATAATAAAATATCGGTATTGCAAATTGGTGGAGCACTTACCCGTAACTTTTATGCAGAAGTAAATTCTAATAAACATGGAACTTGTGTTAGCTCAAACTGGGTTACCATATATTATGATATATTGATTGGCATGGGAAATAAAGGCCCCCTTGCTGATAGTACTTTTATGCCCAAAGCAACCAAAGAATATTATAGATTTACACCAGCCGAATTGCGAAGTACAGGTTGGCGTTTTGGAATGAGTAACCGAGGCAATGTGTTTGGCAAAGGCTCCCTGTGGAGAATTGAATTTGGTATGCTCCCAGGCTTTGCAAAATCTACTGTAACTAAAAAAGACAATACTGCTTTCTATATTATGTTCACAGCAGGATTTGGGTGGAGCAAAAAGATTAAATTTATAGATAAATTATAAGTTAAAACTCCATTAACAACCCTGCAATAGTTGCAGAAAGATAGGATGCTAAAGTTCCACAAAACAATGCTTTCATGCCCAGCTTGGCTAGGTCTGCTCGGCGACCTGGAGCCAATTCTCCGATACCGCCTATCTGCATTCCCACACTACTAAAATTTGCAAAACCACATAAAGCAAAACTTGCTACCATCATAGCTTTTGGCGACAATGGAGTTGCCAAGTGGGTGAGCTGGTTGTATGCATAAAATTCATTGATGCTAAGTTTTTGTCCCATTAATGTAGCAACCTGCGATACTTCTTCTGTGGGCACACCCATTACCCAAGCAAAAGGCGTAAACACCCAACCAAAAATCATTTCTAAACTTAGCCCCGGATATATCTTTCCAAATATATAATTGATAAAAGCAATCAGTGCTATAAAACCAATAAGCATCGCCACCACATTCAACGAAATTTTCATCCCATCGGCAGCACCATGGCTTATTGCATCTATCAAATTATTATATTGACTTTTTACCTCTAATTTTACACGACCCTTAGTTTCACTTTCTTCCGTTTCGGGATATACAATTTTTGAAATAACCAATGCCGCAGGGGCTGCCATAATACTTGCTGCTAAAAGAAACTCTGCAGGTATTCCCATATTTACATATACTATTAAAATACCGCCTGCTATACATGCCAAACTACCACTCATACTTGCCAATAATTCGCTCTTGGTCATGCCCGCTAGGTAGGGGCGTATCATTACCTGTGCTTCTACTTGGCCCACAAATGCACTGGCTACATTGCTCAAACTTTCTGCACCGCTGGTACGCATAATAAAATATACGCCGCGTGCAAGTACTGATACAATGCGTTGCATAATACCTATATGATATAATATAGCCACCAGCACACACACAAGTATGATAGTGCAGGGAATATTAAAAAAGAATATAAACGCATTCTCTCCTCCCCAAAATTTCCCCAGCTCACCCGGATTGGGCAGCACATTCCCAAAAACAAATTTGCCTCCCTCTCTCCCAAATGCCTCAATCTTCTCCATACCATGACCAATATATTTAAAAAAGTTGGTCACCACCTCCACCTTCAATACCAACACAGCCAACACCAGCTGCAGCAGTAACCCACTGCACACCAACCGATAGTTGATCGCCTTCCTATTATTAGAAAACAAAAAGGCCAAGCCCAGTATTACGATAATGCCTAAAATACCTGTCATAAATTGTGAGGCAAGAATAATACAGAAA
>JANYDJ010000094.1 GCA_025363675.1 Flavobacteriaceae bacterium
GTATTTAATCCATAACTGGTAATACGCGGGCTATTGATAAATGCAAAGTGGGCACGGTAAATAAGGGCCATGCCATCGAGTAGGAATAATTTTTTTTCGTCCATGAAAATTGAAATTTGGAAGGCAAAGATAATTTACTAAGACCGAAGTTGGAAGACCGAAGTCGGAAGTTTTGCTAACGTCTTTGCCGTATGGTACTTCCGGCTTCGGACTTCCAGCTTCCAACTTCCGTCTTCTAGCTTTGGTCTTCCGACTTCGGACTTCCGTCCTCTTGTCTTAGTTTTGTAATAAGGTGTTTTCCATAAATTAATTTGTGTAGCCCCTTCAAAATTTTCTATTTCCCTAGCAGTGCACCTAAAATTTCCGGAACTAGTATGAACATCAAATTCATTCCCTTTGCTAGTTGACAGGGAAATTTTATGCAGGTCAGCCAACACTGGATTGCTATACACACCCATGATAAAATTTACAATCAAAAAAGCATAAGCTGCCAAACAAGCTACTGCTACTTGCTTTCTTACCCTCAGCTTCCATGGCATCTTTACAGGCTGGTTTGATCGATTGTAATATTCTATTTCCACAATGCAAATCTAAGACAAGAGGACGGAAGTCCGAAGTCGGAAGACGGAAGTCCGAAGTTTTTGCTGACGCCACTGCCGTATGGAACTTCCAACTTCGGTCTTCTAGCTTCGTCTTTCCTTCCTGCAAAACATCGTAAATCGTACATCGTATGTTTCGACTACGCTCAACATGACAAATCGTAAATAAATATGTTACCTTTGCCTTTTACTGTATCAATATGGACGACAAAAAATTATTCCTACTCGATGGCATGGCCCTTATTTACCGTGCCCACTTTGCATTTATCAATAGTCCGCGTATTACCAGTTATGGGCTAAATACTTCCGCAGTTTTTGGTTTTTGTAATACCCTGCTCGATTTAATAAAAAAAGAAAAGCCACATTACTTGGCCGTGGTATTCGATACTGCTGCCCCCACCGAAAGGCATATAGAATATCCTTTGTATAAAGCACAACGCGAAGCAATGCCCGAGGATTTATCGAAGGCAATACCTTATGTTTTTCGAATGGTGGAAGCTTTTAATATCCCAGTGATAACTTATGATGGTTATGAAGCTGATGATATTATTGGAACACTTGCCACACAAGCCTCACAAGAGGGTTTCACTACTTATATGATGACGCCCGATAAAGATTTTGCACAACTGGTTGCACCCAATATATTTATATATAAACCTGCACGACTTGGCAATGGAATAGAAATAATGGGTGTAGATGAAGTATTGAAAAAATGGGAAATAACCGAAGTGAAACAAGTAATAGATATATTGGGTTTATGGGGCGATGCATCAGATAATATTCCGGGCGTTCCTGGTGTGGGTGAGAAAACTTCCAAAGCCTTGATAGCTCAATATGGCAGCATGGAAAATATATTGGCAAATACCGATAAATTAAAGGGTAAACAAAAAGAAAATTTCGAGAACTTTAAAGAACAAGCATTATTATCGAAACGATTGGCAACTATTAATATAAATGTGCCTGTAAAACTTTCCGATTTTAATTTGATAATGGAAGAGGTTGACAAAGAAAAAACGGAAGCTTTGTTTAGTGAATTAGAATTTCGCACCTTAATGAAAAGAGTGTTGGGAAGCGATGCCAGTTATTCAGAACCTGCATTGGCAGCCATTAAAAAAGCACCCAAACCCAAAGAAAATAATGCACAAATAGATATGTTTGGTGCAGTAGTTGAAACCATTGAAGTAAAGCCACTGGAGCCAGAAAGCACAGGTGCTCAAATGGAAACTATCGCTACCAGAAAACACAATTATATATTGGTTGATACACCCGAACTCAGAAAAGAATTGATATATAAAATGGGTGATCAAAAGAATATATGTTTCGATACTGAAACAACTTCGGTTGAACCTGTAAAAGCTGAAATAGTGGGTATGAGTTTTAGTTTTGAAGATGCTGAAGCGTATTATATACCTTTACCCGAAAACTATGAAGAATCAAAAACTATATTAAACGAATTTAAACCCATTTTTGAAAATGAACATATAGAAAAAACTGGACAAAATATTAAATACGACTATATAATATTGAAACGATATGATATAGAATTAAAAGGTAAAATGTTTGATACCATGCTTGCCCATTACCTAATGGAGCCTGACAAACGGCATAATATGGATGCCCTTGCTATGGACTATCTAAATTACAAACCTGTTTCTATTAGCGAGCTTATTGGTAAAAAAAGTGGCCTGCAATCTAGCTTCAGAAATGTGGAAATTAATATAGCAAAAGATTATGCTGCCGAAGATGCGGATATTACTTTACAACTTCGCAAATTTTTAGAACCAAAATTGGATGAACGAAATATTCGCACACTATTATATGATTTGGAGCAACCATTAATTCCAGTATTGGCTCACATGGAATTTGAAGGAATAAAAATTGATGTTCCTTTTTTAAATAATTATAGCGGAGAATTATTAGAACAAATAAAATATGCTGAACAAGAAATATATAGATGTGCCGGCATTACTTTTAATACCGCATCGCCGCAACAGCTAGGCAAAGTACTGTTTGAGCACATGAAGCTGAGCGACAAACCTAAAAAAACGGCAACAGGGCAATATAAAACCGATGAAGATGTATTACAAAGTTTAAGTCAGCACGAGATTGTAAAACATATATTGGATTTTAGACAACTGAGTAAGTTAAAATCTACTTATGTTGATGCACTTCCTACCATGGTAAATCCTGCTACGGGCAGGGTGCATACATCATTCAATCAAGCGGTGGCAGCAACGGGCCGGCTTAGTTCCACCAATCCCAATTTGCAAAATATTCCTATTAAAACAGACCTGGGAAAAGAAGTGCGTAAAGCATTTATTAAACGTGATGAAAACCATTTATTATTAAGTGCAGATTATTCGCAAATTGAGCTTCGCATTATTGCACATATAAGTAATGATGAAAATATGAAAGCTGCTTTTGTAAATGGGCATGATATTCATACAGCAACCGCTGCCAAAATATATAATATACCTATGGAAGAAGTTACCAAAGACCAACGCCGCAATGCCAAATCGGTAAACTTTGGAATTGTATATGGAATATCAGCATTTGGGTTGGCAAACAATATAGGAATTTCCCGAAAAGAAGCTGCTGAAATTATAGACAGCTATTTCAAAACATATCCCGGTATTAAAGACTATATGAACACTACTATTGCATTTGCCAAGCAACATGGATTTGTAGAAACTATACTTGGTCGTCGCAGATATTTGCGTGATATAAACTCCGCAAATGCTGTGCATCGTGGCTTTGCAGAACGTAACGCCATTAATGCACCCATACAAGGAAGTGCTGCCGATATGATAAAGATTGCTATGATAAAACTGCATCATCGTATAAAAGCAGAGAACCTAAAAACCAAAATGATATTACAAGTACATGATGAGTTATTATTTGATGTACCACTAAACGAAATTGAAATTGCCAAAAAAATTATTATAGAAGAAATGGGCCAGGCAATCCCTATGAATATACCCATAGATGCCGAAGCAGGAACAGGTAACAACTGGCTAGAGGCACATTAAGACGGAAGTAGGAAGCTGGAAGACGGAAGTGCCATACGGCAGCAGCGTCAGCAAACTTCCAGCTTCCTACTTCGGTCTTCCTACTTCGGTCTTCGGGCCCATACTTGCGACAACAAAATTTGCAATCCGTAATTCCCTTGTAACAAATGCAACCCTTTACCACGTTTAGGTAACTTCACACAAAGTCGTTACATTTGAAGCAGATTTACCTCACCAATTTAATTAACAAAAATGTCAACTAAAATTTCCATTCTGTGGGCCGACGACGAGAT
>JANYDJ010000135.1 GCA_025363675.1 Flavobacteriaceae bacterium
ATAATGAAGGTATCAAAAAACCATGGAATCATTATTATACCTGCCTTTTTAAATAACAGCGGAGAAGATATGTATAGCATTGAACACACAATACCCAAATATAGCGACATATATAATTATAAAGTTGGTGATAAATTTGAAACCAGAGGTGGGAGTAGCATTTCTGGCGGTCTTAACATAAGTACTTGCATCAAAAAGTATATTGACACCACAAAAGACTCTGCTTCATTCACCTTCTTTTGCGTATCATACACATACACGCAATTTAACATAAAAATTGATTCGTCTAAATATGACCTTAACATCAATAATTACAGCAAACCGCTTTTTAAATGTCTTCCAGGTGAACTAGAACTTAAGCCTCAGTTTTATCAAACATATTCTATATCCAGAAGCACGCTTGACACCTCATTTATCTCGTATAAAATTTCATCTTTTGGCCTTTTACAACATTCTAGCGTTGGTCTTTGTAAACTAATTGCCGATTCTACAGATAGCTCACGTTATATAAGCTCTCTTGATTGGACTTCACCAAATCCAGAATATGAAATTAGAACTTATACTCCTAACTTTGGAGTGACCTATTATGAATCTCATATAGGAGGAAGTGTGTATCATTCCGAGCTGACAGCCTATACATCGGGCAACAAAACGTGGGGTACAGTCTCTGTATCGCAGCCGCAAACATCTATACAAAGATTATATATTTATCCCAATCCCGCTCAACAATATATTATACTAAGCGAAAGTTTCAATAGCACAAGTAGGATTATTATACACGATGCTACCGGAAGAATAATATATAAAGAGAAGAACACAACCACTCAATCTATTGATATTTCTACCTTTGCACCCGGAATATATATTACAGAAATATTAGACAAAAACAACGAAACAATTGCTATCGGAAAATTTGTGAAAGAATAATGTTAATTATGTATCATCAACAATTAACCATCAACAATCAATCATTTCTCCCCTGTATATATACTACAAATCCCAAAAGTGAGTGGACGATGTTTATAGTTTTTGAATTTGCATTTTTCTAAGTATTCTAGAAAATCTTTTCCCTCGGGAAATGCTTGTACCGATGCGGGTAGGTAGGTGTAAGCGGTTTTATGTTTGGCAATTAATCGACCCCAAAAGGGTAATATATATTTGAAGTAGAAATTGTAAAATTGTTTTACTGGAAACTTTGCTGGTTTTGAAAATTCTAATACCACCAATTTTCCACCCGGTTTTAAAACTCTATATATTTCTGATAATCCTTTTGATAAGTTCTCGAAATTACGCACACCAAAAGCAACAGTTACAGCATCGAAAGTATTATCATCAAAAGGCATATTTTCTGAATCGCCTTTTATAGTTTCTATCATACTTCCCAAATTCTTATCAGCAATCTTTTTATCGAACACTTTTAGCATACCTTCTGATAAGTCGAAACCTATAATTTTTTCTGGTTTTAATCTCAGTGCTTCAATAGCGAAATCGCCCGTGCCGGCTGCTACATCTAGCAACATTTTGGGTTGGGTTTGTATCAGTTCATCTATAGCTTTTCTTCTCCATATTTTATCAATCCCTACGCTTAAAAACCGGTTCAAAAAATCATAACGACCTGATATCTGGTCGAACATTTCTTCTACCTGTTCTTTCTTATTTTTACTATCCTGTGGATTTGGTTTTACTTCCATTGTATTATATATATATTTACTTTATTGTCATCCTGAGCGAAGTCGAAGGGTGTCACTCTGAGTTTATCGAAGAGTCTTGGCAACATTCTTTTCATAATATTTACAATATGCCGATAGCTCACAAATATCGCATTTGGGATTGCGTGCTACACATACATACCTACCATGTAGTATAAGCCAATGGTGTGCCTTAGGTATCATACTATCAGGAATATTTTTCACCAATTGTAGCTCGGTTTGCAATGGAGTTTTTGCACCTTTAGTTAAACCCAACCTTGCTGAAACCCTGAACACATGCGTATCTACAGCCATAGCTGGTTTATCATATATAACTGATGCAATTACATTGGCAGTTTTACGACCCACACCCGGCAGTTTTATCAAATCATCAATCTCCGATGGTATCTCTCCATCGAAATCTTTTAACAACATTTGTGCAAGTCCTATTAAATGTTTGGTTTTATTATTGGGATAACTAACCGTTTTTATATAAGGAAATAGCACATCGAAATTTGTTGCTGCCATTTCTATCGGGGTAGGAAAATCTCTGAATATTGTTGGCGTAACTAAATTTACACGCTTATCGGTACACTGGGCCGATAGCACTACGGCCACTAATAACTGAAAAGGATTATCATATATAAGTTCTGTTTCCGCATTGGGATTGTGCGTAGCAAAGTATGTCAATATTTTCGAGTACCTATCCTTTAAAGTCATATATAATATTAACTCAACAAAAATAAACGAACGAGGTTTGCAACTTCTTTATATTTTTCTACATGTATAAAATGTCCGCACTGCTCAAGCATTTCCAATTTACTATTTTTAAATGTTTTGGTACTGTCTTCTGCTATATGTTTTAAGGTGAGAAAAGGATGCAGCATTCGGTTGGGTATTAGTTCATCATTTTTGCCAAACACCAATAAAGTTGGTATGTTAGAGCTTTCGTCAATCAATGGGTTTTCGCACATGTATTTGATAGATTGCGAAACCATGTGCTGATATAATTGTGGATCCACACTTCTATACTGCATCAAAACCTTGTCTAAAACCTCTTTGCTTTGATCGGTCATATTATAAAAACTCTGATGCAAAATTTGGGACAGATAACTATGTCCGCTTTTGAATATATCCATGCCAGCACCAGCCGCAAATCCCATATCAAACATTTTACGCTCGTGATAGTGATACTGCTCGAACCCGGCAGGTGATAATAATACCAATTTTTTGATTGCTATATTTTTGTTCAATGCCACATGGGCTGCTATCTGGCTTCCCATTGAGTGACCTACCAATATAATATGCTGTAAATTTAAACTTTCACAAATGCCCTCTATTATATTTATATAAAATGCTTTATCAAAAGTATACATTCCTACTGCCGATTTCCCACAACCGGGTAAATCAATTATATAATAATTTGCATCGGGATTAAGCTGCGAAATTAACGGCTGCCATACCAAAGATGAATTGCTTAAGCCATGAATAAAGAGAATATTCTGAGAGCTTTGGTTGCTTTTATATTCAACATGGATTTTAATATTATTTACCAAAACCTCCTTCGATTGAAACTGTTGAATCATACTGCAAAGTAAAGGTGCTTCTCAGAATTTAAACCTATAAAAATTGCCAGCCCACTATAAACGACTAAAGCCACCCCTAGAGATGGCTTTAACCGCTATGAAAACAAACTTAAACCTTTGCCAGTAGTAAAACCACTGACAGCACAAAGGTATATTAATTTTCGCACCTGCAATCTACTTTGCTATCACAGATATTGTCATTTTTTTTATTGTCGTGATTTTCAGATAAATTATTTTTACTAATGAAAATTTTAACAGCCTATTCGCAAACAAATCTATTCTGACTTATAAGTAATTAACCTATTAAATTCTATATTATTCATACTTATAAAATCCTATTAACAACATTGGACTTCATTGCCTAATTTTGACGGCTAATTTTACAAATGAGAACTATACAATTTCGTGAAGCCTTGCGTGAAGCACTCAACGAAGAGATGCGTAGAGACGACAAGGTATTTCTTTTAGGTGAAGAGGTGGCTGAATATAACGGTGCCTACAAAGTAAGCCAAGGCATGCTCGATGAGTTTGGCCCCAAACGCGTTATCGACACTCCGATTGCAGAACTTGGTTTTGCCGGAATTGCCGTAGGTGCTGCTATGAATGGACTGAGGCCCGTGGTAGAATTTATGACCTTCAATTTTTCGTTGGTAGGTATCGATCCTATTATAAACTCAGCTGCTAAAATGCTATCGATGAGTGGTGGACAATTTGGATGCCCCATCGTGTTTCGCGGCCCCACAGGCTCAGCCGGACAACTGGGTGCACAACACTCGCAAAGTTTTGAAAACTGGTATGCCAACACCCCCGGACTTAAAGTAGTAGTTCCCTCCGACCCTTATGAGGCCAAAGGTTTGCTCAAGTCCGCCATTCGTGATGATAACCCCGTTATTTTTATGGAATCGGAGCAAATGTATGGCGACAAAGGCGAGGTACCCGAAGAAGAATATTTATTGCCACTGGGAGTTGCCCATGTTAAAAAAATTGGGACCGATGTAACTATTGTATCTTTTGGCAAAATGATGAAAATAGCTATGGAGGCTGCTGCCGAACTAGAAAAAGACAATATTAGTGCAGAAGTAATTGACCTGCGAAGTGTGAGACCCATCGACTACAATACTATTATTGAAAGCGTGAAAAAAACCAACCGTTTGGTGATAGTAGAAGAAGCATGGCCGCTGGCAAGTATCTCAAGCGAAATTGCCTATATGATACAAAACCAAGCTTTTGATTATTTAGATGCTCCTGTAAAACGTGTAAATACACTTGATGTTCCTTTGGGATATGCACCTACATTTGTCGAAATATTTCTGCCCAATGTAAAACGCACCATCGATGCAGTAAAAAGTGCAATGTATATCTAACCAATCATTCTTATATATTATAATACCCTTCTCAAAATAAAACCATGGCAAAAAAAAATAAGCATATCGCAATTGCAGGAAACATTGGTTCAGGCAAAACCACACTTACCACTATATTGGCCAAACATTATAACTGGGACCCGCACTTTGAAGATGTAGAAGACAATCCTTATATCTCCGATTTTTACGATGATATGCAACGCTGGTCGTTCAATTTGCAAATATATTTTTTAAATGCCCGATTCAATACCGTACAACATTTTCGCGATGGAGAGAATACTATTATACAAGATCGCACCATATACGAAGATGCATTTATATTTGCTCCCAACCTACATGCTATGGGTCTAATGAGCACCCGTGATTTTGAAAACTACCAATCTCTTTTCAAAACCATGAACCAATTTATCAAACCTCCCGATTTATTAATTTATCTACGCGGCACTATTCCAACTTTGGTAAACAATATACAAAAACGTGGTCGCGATTACGAAGATAATATACGCCTCGATTATTTAAAACGCCTCAACGAAAGATACGAAGCCTGGATTAGCACCTACAAAAACAAGTTGCTAGTAATAGATATCGACAACTTAAATTTTGTAGATAATCAAGAAGATTTGGGTGGGATTATTAGCAAGGTGGAAGCAGAAATTAATGGATTGTTTTAGTATAAAATTTATATATATTTATTTGGCAATAAATTTTATATGAAAAATAAATATGTGAATTATATCTCCGACGAGCATTTAATAAAATGTATCGAAAACCTACATAATTCCTACCTCAAAGCTAAAAATAATATTACTAAAAAAAGTCTGTACAAGAACAAAGTTGATACAATAAAACTTACTTTTGATGCACAGTTTAACGACATTGATGAGGAAAGTTTGATACAGTCTGAGATTTTAAGACAAATTGATAAGTCAATAAACAATTCTATTGGTACATTTCATGAGCAAATACTTGGCGGGGTAAAAGGTTTTGAAATTGGAAAGCTAAGTGGGTTTGATATTAAAGCAAAGGATAATTCTTTATTTGCAGATATTAAAAACAAGCATAATACAATGAATAGTAGTGCCTCAGAAGCACTACATCAAAAACTTGCTCGCTATGCAGATGATTACAAAAATGCAAAATGTTATTGGGTTCAAATTCTGGCAAAAGGTAGTTTTTGTGAACTATGGAAGGGGGATATAAATGGTAAGGAGTACAGCCATAGTAGAGTTTATAAAATCTCTGGTGACCAATTTTATTCATTACTTACAGGCCAAAATGATGCACTTTATCAATTATATAAAACTTTAACATTTGTAATAAAAGATTATTTAACATCAATCAAGTCTGACAGAACCATATATAAAAATTCTGCTTTAGATGAAATAAAATCTAATATTATAACTACAAAAAAAAGTATATTAGAGCAAATAACTTTTGATAATTATAAATACTATTTAGGTTTCGATAAACTATAATAGTTATTTAAAAAACTTATAATACTGTATCCAACTTCTTTACCTAGATTAACAGGAACAGCATTACCAATCTGTTTATATTGTTGCGAAACAGCTCCTTCAAATTGCCAATCATCTGGAAAAGTTTGAATGCGGGCATATTCTCTAACTGTAAAGGGTCGCGTTTCATCAGGGTGACACCTTTCTGTCTGCTTTTGTGCAGGACTACAAGTAAGTGTAAGGCATGGTTCATCCCAACCTATTCTTCTAGCCATCCCTGTTTTACCCCCACCTAAATAAAAACTGCCACCCATAAATTTCTTTTGAATTTTCAAAGGTAGATCACGCCAATAACCTTTTGGCGGAACTAAATCCAAAACTTCTATTTTACTTTTGGGATACTTTGCTCCAGGTGATTTAGGCACATTACAATTATACAATTCACCTTTTTTTAAAGCATCTTTTAAATTGTATATTTTATTATATGATTTCGGATATTGATATTCTATATTTATATCCTTTCTAATACCGACTACAATTATTCTCTCTCTTTTCTGAGGTACTTTTAAATTAATAGCTTTTAATACTTGTACCGGAACAACTTTATATCCTATTTCATCTAAAATAGATATCATTCCTTGCAAGGTTTTTCCATTTTCATGACTTAATAAACCACGAACATTTTCCCCAATACAAATTAATGGCTTCACTTCTTTTACTACTCGTGCAAATTCATAAAAAAGAGTTCCTCGTGCATCAGCCAAGCCTAGCTTTTTTCCGGCATAACTAAACGCTTGGCATGGGAATCCCCCAGTTATAACATCAACTTTATTATAATACTTCTTAAAGTCAAAAGATTTAATGTCACCTTCCAATACATTCCAGTTAGGGCGATTTTTACGCAATGTTAAGCATGCCCATTTATCAATTTCATTCAAAGCTACACAATTTAAGCCTGCCATTTCCATACCAACAGCCAGCCCTCCTGCACCAGCAAAAAGTTCCAAAACAGTATAGCGATGATTGGGCTGTACATAATTGGAAACAAACTTCTCTTCTTCATTTTGTATAAAGTTAGAAAACAAATTTTCAACTTGCTCTCTTTTATATAACCTATAATTACTTATAGGCTCTCTAACAGCAGAAAGTTTCCCTTCTCTATCCCACCTCCTAAGTGTTTCTTTGCTCTTACCGATAATTTCAGAAGCTTCTGCCAATGTCAAATATTGTTTCATAACCTAATTGTTTAACCTTATACAATGGTTACAAAATTATGGCTAAAAGTATAGTCGCCTCAAAAAAACTGAGAAGAAAAAGTCAACAATTTAAACCACACTTATTAACATTGATATAATGTATGAGTGAGGTATGGTCAATTTGTTTGGTTTTTGTAGACTTGCAGTTTTGAGTGTTGATTATAATATATAATTATTCGTAATTTATTTAAACCATTAATGAATTAAGATACATTAAGATTGATACTTAAGTGGCCCAACTTTAGATTGTTGTCCTGAGCAAACTTACCACTATCCTTCAACTACGCTCAGGACGGCATTTGTAATTCCATTCCCCATTGAAATCAGGCGTAAGCAACACATCGTATGTCGTATGTCATATATCGTATATCGCAAATTAAACAAACCCCAATACTAAAGCTCATGATACCTTATACTTACTACTTTATACCAAATACCTACTTCGGCTGATACCTATCCAAAATCTCCACTTTACTTTTATTCATAAACCCGAGCAGGGTCTCTTTATAGTCTTTATCGGTTTGTCTATCATATATCTTTTTCAAAACTTCGTTGCCTTCTTTGTCTTTTCCCATCAATACAAGTGTGATTCCTTTGTTCATTAATAGCATATCATAATTGGGTGTTTCGGCATTCATGGTATCGAATATTTTATTATACAATTCCAAACCATTGTTATAATACTTATTTGCAGAAATTGTATCTTCTAATCTTTCATAAAGTGCACCCGTAGTAACATATATATCCGGATTTGTGGGATTAGCCCTTATCAAATGTTTGGCAGCAAGCAATGCCCTATCATATTTTTTTAGTACTGATAGCAAACTCAATTTATTCCAATAAGCTAAGTAATAATTACTATCTATGCTAGTGGCCTTATCAAGCAAATCAATTGCTTTAGGATAACCCGCAACTCCTTCTGTACTGCTCAATACCATTGCACTATCGCAATATAGTATGGCTGTTTTATTTATAGGAGCCGATTCCTTGTTTGCACCGCAACTCCACAAAAAAAGTAGCGGTATTATATATATATGTTTTATTTTGCTCATTTAAAATGATGATAAATTTTAAAGTTGGGGCCACAAAGATAAGCATACTATAGGGCACACCCCGCCTCATTATTCATCATTCAAAATTTACAAATTCACCCTCGTTCCAATTTTTTATATTCAACCACATACGCTTTGTTTAACCATCCCAATCTGCCAATATTAAAAGTGAGCTCATGTGCCATTAACTCGGCTGAAGCATGGGCATATTTTTTATAATCGCGTTTAGCATACGACTTGGCTATCGCCTTCGATGCCTCTTTATAACTAATGCCATTGGTGCTATGCAATATTTCTATCTGGATTTTTAAGTTATTTGCTGTAATAAATGAACGGAACTGACTATATACAAAAACAGAATCCAGTTTTAGTTCTACTTTATATTCTAGTTGTTGATCGTAACTTAACATGATAATTGAAGGCAGACTGGTGGTTTTAAATTTTTTCGCAATATTATTTCCATCTAAAGTTGTGATATCGGCTTCCACACATATAAAGTTTTTGGCAACCCATTTGGCAAACTCTGCATTGGCTATTATTTGCCGGGTAAAGGTGCGACTGCTGCTGCAATTATTGGCATGAATATATAACATAATGGGTTTTTGCTCTTTTTTAGCATCAGCTACTACAGAACTTAAACTTCCACGCACCATAAACTGCAATGAATGATAACCAAATAATTTAGTAATTGAACAGATAGTTAATACTGAAATACACCAAGCT
Source organism: Flavobacteriaceae bacterium (assembly GCA_025363675.1). Classification (GTDB taxonomy): domain Bacteria; phylum Bacteroidota; class Bacteroidia; order UKL13-3; family UKL13-3; genus CANJUD01. Next base: position 9,124 of record JANYDJ010000135.1, read on the forward strand.
ATGCGAACACGATTTTTCATCTTATTTTCATATAATATTTATCGCACTACAAAGATGGCTAAGTGTTTAAAAATAGATGTTACACAACTTTATATAACTATTATATCATTCACATATATGCCCCAAATTAACACGGATGCAATTTTCATTTTGGTACACACTAAAAATCAGGCGTCAGCAACACATCGTACGCTTCGACTCCGCTCAGCACACTAATTCGTATAGCACAAATCATTCAATAAAAAAGCCGACTCTCCAGCCGGCTTTTCCCAATCAATTAAATTATGTCTATGTTATAAGGCTTAGCGTAGCCGAAGGATTACTCGCATTCTCTCAGCCCATTCATCGTCCATCATTTATCATTTATCATTAACAATTAACAATTATTTCTTCATGTTTTTATCACCGGCCAATTTGTTGAACTCAGCTATATAAGATTTGTTCAAGTTGCCAAGTTTGTTGATATGGAGTGTACGCTCAGCGGCCATCATTTCGGCAGAGGCATTTGGGTTCCTTTTTGCACATGGTTGGTGTCCCCACCATAACTGTTCGGAAGCTTTTGATGTTCGGTAAAATGTCGCGTCCCTAAAGGGACTTGGTGTGGGGGGTTCTGTTTTTACCAATGTTAGGTCCCGATGGGACTTATAATATAGCCCCTTTAGGGGCAATATATTGGTAAAAAGAAGACTTGTATAAAACTTAAGTCCCTTTAGGGACGCGACAAACGGATGTTCCGAACA
>JANYDJ010000139.1 GCA_025363675.1 Flavobacteriaceae bacterium
CATTTTTTGTATGGTATCAAATATACCATTTTTTGCCGTATCTCTTATTGTTTTTCCATTAGGGTAGGGGCACTCCCATGTATATATTTCTTTCCCATTATATATATTATTTGGTTGCAAGGGTTGAGCTTGAAAACGCACCTTACCACATCCTATATAATTTGCTGTGTATTTAGCAAATGGCTTTTGCTTAACTGTAATAGAATATGACCTTGTAAATGATCCAGCAGCAGGGCAGGCATCATCGGTAGCGGTAACAGTAAAATAATAGGGAGTAGCACTAGCATCGCTGCTATCCGTTTGCCAACAGAAATCAAATTCTTGTTTTTTGCTGCCATTATATTTAGCAGTAAACTTGCCCTTGGAAATACCTTTGTTCCAAGTAAGTTTCACAGTGTCTTTGCTATCTGGGTCGCTAGATTTAATACCATTAAAACAAATTAAATCTCCCGCACATCCCACCTGCGATGCACTGGGCAAACTTGGCGGCTTATTGGTGCAATTGGCAATAATTATTACAGGGAAATCTCGTCGGGTAACGCCTATATTAATTTTTTTGTTGCTTGCAGAATCATAACGCCATTCTTTTACATCAACCACTATTTGCAAATATTGTTGCTGCATAGGTTTGCATTTAATTACTCCATTAATGGAATCGAGCATAAAACCTTTGCAAGTGGAATCTACAAATTTCTTTGTATTTGGGAAACCATCATAATATAAGGGATATTGATAAGTGTACGAACCTTGATAGGTGCAGCTATTTCCGAATGATGTGAGAGCCGGAGCCAAATGATAGGATATAGAGTCGTTATCGGTAGTATCAGCACCACTTATATTCATTGCAATACAATTCCCTACACAAAATATATTTATTGGATTAGCATGATAGATTGGAGATGAATTATTATAACATCTATTTAATTCCATATAGTTATATAAATTATCACCGCTGCAGCAAGTCGTTAGTGCCCCGCTTCTACAACATTGGCTGAATTCGATTCTGAATTTACACTTAGAGTTGCTTAAAGTATCAGAAAAAATAAATGTATCCTGAAAAGTGATTTTTTCAATTCCATACGGGAATGAGCAAGTGGGGTCTGAACCGTTCGGATATCCATAAGCGTTGCAACTGCTGCGGTCGCATTTTGAACATGATTTTTTGCAAACAGGTGTCACATCACCACAATTTATTTGGGTCATTGTAAAGGTATAGGTATATGAAAAGCCGACCCCTATAACATTTATTTTTATGGGACTTAAATTTGTTCCTTTACAGTCTCTATATATATCTAGTGTTAATAGGAAGGTGTCTTTACCCAAATATTTGTATCGACCATCTGAACCCAGAATATGATTTCCTTTAGCATTAAATGAGCAAAGGAGAATAGCAATTAATAAAGTTTGTAAATTTTTTTTCATACAATTGATTTTAAAGGCATTGGTGACAAATGTAAGTAAAAAAAGTGATTGTTACAAATACTGCTTTTACATTCGTGAATCTGAATCATAAAGATATAACTACTTCTTTTTATGTTACTACTATTATGGTATTGTGGGCTTAGCTGCAATAAACGTTGTTTGACGCAATTTAAAAACACAAAAATGAAAAAATAATTTTCTTAGTTTCAATTCTCTCATGTTTATGTTTCACAACAAATGCACAAACTAACAAGTGGCAGTGGGAACGCACGGGAGGCGGCACTTCATCGGCAAAAGGATTAGCCACAGATAAGCTGGGGAATGTGTATGAGGTAGGGGGTTTTAGCTCTCCCATCACCTTAGATTCCATACAGTTTCAAATGTTTGGCACCGAGAATATATATGTGGTAAAATATAATGCCAATGGGAAAGTGCTGTGGGCAAAAAAAAATACCGCCGCAAGTCGTTCAGATGCTGCTTCTTCAGTAGTAGCGGATGATTCGGGCAATGTATATGTGCTGGGCTTTTTTAGCAGTGCATACTTGCAGTTAGATACATTTACCATTCGAAAAAATTCGGCCACTGCAGATTGGTATGATATGTTTTTAACTAAATTTGATGCCAACGGAAAAGTGCTTTGGGTAAAAACCGTTGGTGGTTTTTTTGATGATGTAGGCATTTCTATTGATAAAGATTCGAAAGGGAATATATATGTAGCGGGCTATACTGACAATTCTACAATCACCTTTGGCTCTATACAGGTTAACAATGTTGCCACACGTGGTTTCTTTATTGCCAAATATGATAACAGCGGCAATGCATTGTGGGCCAAAATTTCGAAAGGAAATGACAAGGACGAACCATATAGTATGAAGGTAGACAATAATGACAATATATATGTAACAGGTGTTTTTAGAAGCGACAGTATACAATTCGACAATATTGCTTTAACCAATGCTGACATAGGCAAAGCCTCTGCTGATATATTTTTGGTAAAGTATAATAGTTCTGGAACTGTGCAATGAGCCAAAAGTGGGAGCGGAGCTAAGAATTATGATTACGCCGTATGGGTAACTACCGACCAAAATAACAATGTATTTATATCGGGAAACATGTATAGTACAACCGTTAAATTCGATACTTCCACACTTACCAAAATGGGTTCGTATCCTGATATATTTTTGGTTAAATACGATGCTTCAGGCAATTTAATTTGGGCAAAAAATAAAGGCCAGGTTTCCCAATAAGCCTATGTAAATGCAATAGCCTCCGATGCAGCAGGCAACATATTTATGACAGGTTCCTATACAGGTTTGGGCTTGCTTATGGATACTTTTCACATCAGCACAAAGCCCAAATATTCCACCCAGGATATATATTTACTAGAATTCGATAATGATGGAAACACCTTAATGGGCAAAGCTGCCGGCGGTTCAAATTCCGATGGCGGAACAGCCATTGCCACAGGGATTAACAGTTGCGTATATATTGCAGGTTCCACCATTAGTCTTGTTACGTATTTCGACCAAGATTCTGTTACCATTCCAGGAACTACCTATAATATGTTTATAGCCAAACTAAATTATGGCAAAGGGACTACTGCAATTCAATCTTTGTATAATACTTCGCCTGATGTTGTTATATATCCCAATCCTACCAATTCTATGTTGAGAATAAATAGCAAAGATATTATATATAAAACAGAAGTATATAACCTTGCGGGAGCCTTGGTAATACAAGCAACAAATACTGCTGATGTAGATGTATCACCATTGCAAAGTGGGATGTATTTTATAAAGGTTTATAGCAAAGATGGGGATGTGGTTTTGAAATTTGTGAAGGAATA
>JANYDJ010000147.1 GCA_025363675.1 Flavobacteriaceae bacterium
TATTTCATATATTTTTCCGCCATCAAGTGCTTTTATATTATACTTACTGCGGTCACTTTCGTTGATGTTTAATAAAGTGCGGGCATTGTTCAGCTCAAGCGAGAGTTGGTTCTTCGTGCGTTCATATCTTTTTTTCGATAATATATAATCATTACGCGAATTCTGTAAAATCAATTTCGCTTTATCATATTCTATAGTTGCCACAGCATCATTTTTTCTCAGATTATCATATCTTATAAAGTTAATTGAGTCTTGTCTATATCTATTTTCGGCAGACTGCATTTGTATAGAAAGTTCATCAACCAAGGGACCAAAATTTTGTGCTGCTGTATTGTATGATTGTTGTGAATTCGCTCTCCTAAATTCCTGCACATCCGCATCTAATTCAAACAATGTTTGTCCGCTTGTTATCATATCACCTTCAGCTACCATTTTTTTCATCAGTACCCCATCCACCAATGAATACAATTTGTAATTGCCCGCTGGTATTACCTCGCCCGATGCATATACAGCCTCGGTCATGCTTTTGGTTTCAGCTTTAATGGGTGTCTCCTTACTTCCACATGAAGCAAAGAATATTATAACAACAGAAGCAAAAAAAGAATTTCTATAGCTCATAACAAAGTGGTTTTTTGTAATGTGAACTTCAAATTTAATATTGCAAGTTACGTATTAATCAGGAAATTGTGTAGGTCGTTGAAAATGGAGGTTGAAGCGTAATATCTTGTTTTCCCAAATAAGTAATAGAAAATAATAAACAAGAATTAACGAATGTAGATTTTACAAGGGACTATGCTTGAATTTATTAAACTAAAAATTAAATGAATTTATAATATTAAGGATATGATTTTAACCAAACCAAAAGCCCGTACTTGAAAATAAATTGTACATAGAATAACTAAACAATGCTACCCATATATATATAACTATTAATGCTTTGAACAGAATGAATATGTTCTTGATAAATAACAATCTAATTCCTACTAAAATAATAATCCACTGAGTAAGCAAATTTATTTTTCCTATATTAATAATATAATGTTCGTCTATTCTTAGTAGGAATGCAATGAATATTCCAGCGAACAAAAATATCCCTGAAAAAAATATATAAACCAAAATTTTATGACCTATATCATCAATGCCTTTGCCAGTATACACGGTCAGAACAGACACACCTATCAACAAGCATATGAGCAGAGCTAAATCCATTACAACTTTTGTACAATCGAACGATTATTTTATCAATTATTTCGCCACGGCAGGATAGATTTAACAACTTGTTGTTAGTTGTTAAACCTGTTATTACTTACTCAAATACATACTTTTCTCTTTATACAATTGTCTAAAATAAGGATCGTATAAATCTTTAATAAACAATATAGCCTCGCCTGTCGATTTCATTTCAGGGCCAAGTTCTTTTTCTATTTCGGGGAATTTATTATAGGAGAAAACGGGTTCTTTAATAGCAAACCCTTCCAGTTTACGCATGATATTAAAATCTTTTAATTTCTTGGCACCAAGCATTACTTGTGTGGCAATATTTATATAAGGAACTTGATATGCTTTTGCAATAAAAGGCACGGTACGACTGGCACGGGGATTGGCTTCTATCACATATACATAATTATCTTTTATGGCAAATTGTATATTTAATAATCCACGAACATTAATAGCATGGGCAAGTTTTACCGCATAGTCGGTCATGGTTTTTACTACGCCTGCATTGAGTGTGAACGGAGGCAATACAGCCGATGAATCTCCACTATGTATACCTGCAGGTTCTATATGTTCCATCACACCTATTATATGTACATCTTCGCCATCGCAAATACAATCTACTTCGGCTTCTTCGGCACGGTCTAAGAAATGGTCAATCAGTACACGGTTGCCGGGCAATTCTCCCATCAATCCTATTACAGCCTGTTCCAAATCTTCATCATTAATCACGATTTTCATTCCTTGTCCACCGAGCACATAACTGGGGCGAACCAATACTGGATAACCCACTTCTTTAGCCACTTTTATAGCTTCCTCTGCAGTTTCAGCCACACCATATTGCGGGTAGGGAATTCCCAATTCTTTTAATAAATCGCTGAACAAGCCGCGGTCTTCGGCAAGGTCCATATCTTTATAGGAAGTACCTATAATTTTAACCCCATGTTCTTCCAATTTCTTGGCAAGTTTCAAAGCAGTTTGACCGCCCAATTGTACTATAACTCCTTCTGGTTTTTCGTGCAAAATTATTTCACGCAAATGTTCCCAAAACACGGGTTCGAAATATAATTTGTCGGCCATATCGAAGTCTGTGCTCACAGTTTCGGGATTACAGTTTATCATAATAGCTTCGTAGCCGCACTCTTGGGCAGCCATTAGTCCGTGTACACAGCTATAGTCGAACTCTATACCCTGACCGATGCGGTTGGGGCCTGAGCCGAGTACAATAATTTTCTTTTTGGTTGAGGGAATGGATTCGTTTTGTGTCATCATTTTTTATTTACATCTAATTTCAGCACTTATATTTTGTACTCCTGGAGTCCCAAGAAAACCTGTATGAGGATCTATCATATCTCCAAAGGTAAGTTTCCACCAGTCTGAAGTTCCTATACAATTCCCTTTGCTGTCCCTCAAAAGCAGTGTAACGTAGCCATCTACTACATAGTCCTTATTGTCAGTGCCTTTCGTGGTTATTTTATAAGTATATTGTCCTGCTCCAGCACAGTCACCTTTCGTATTAGTTCCATTCCAAGATTCATATATATTATTGGTACTAAAAATAGTTTTGCTGCCAGATTTTACTGTGAAGGAATATGGGTTTGTACGCATGCATACGCATACAGGATGAAAACAATCATTTAAATGATCTCCATTGGGAGTAAATGCATTAGGCACAAACATCTTGGGAACTCCTGCTGAATCTATATAATTATTTGAACTATCATTTTCGCATTTACTATAAATAAATCCTTCTGTTTTTTTACAAGAATTAATTGAAAAGAGAAACAAAATTGTTATGAATAATACAATGAATTTCATATTGGTCTTTTCAAACATTTATAATAAATGATTTTTGTACTGATATATTATTTATCTTTTTTAGTTTCTTTGGCTTCAGTTTTTTCTGCTTCGCAAATTCCTTCGCAAGCTTTGCAGTTATCATCGCAGTGTTTCCATTCGGTTTTAAAAGCAGAGTTTTCATCTTTGGGATTGTACATTGAAATAGCAGATGCTAATTCTGCCGATGCTTCTTCATAAGCAGCTTTTGCTTTTTCTTCAGTTACTTCTTTATCGCCCTTATCTGCTTTTTCTTGCATTGCTTTTAGTTCGGCACCTTTGGTATCGGCTTTGGCTACTGCATCTTTATATGCTTTATATAGGCTGTCCATATTTTTCATGATACCGCTGCACGATTGTTTCAATGAATCGCATGCACCTTCTTTGCCTTTCATGGGTTTACAGCTCATTTTCTCATCATTCATTTTCTCATCATTCATTTTCTTGATGTCGGCGTCGAATGATGCGAGTACAGTTTTAAGACTGTCGTAGTTTTTAACAAAAAGGTCGTTACCATCTTTCTTGCCTGATTTGCAGGAGAACAAAACAGTGGAGGCTGCGAAAGCCAGAACAAAAATAAATTTTAGATTTTTCATGGGCATTTGATGTTTTAATTTGTGGCACAAAAGTAATACTGATTGATTTAATAATTTTCAACAATGGAACAACATTCTATCGAATCGAGCAAAGCCCCTGAGCCAGTGGGTTTATATCCTCATGCACGCCGTGTGGGCAACCTTCTTTTCCTTTCGGGAGTAGGACCTCGGGAGCGTGACACCAAAAAAATTCCAGGTGTTGAGCTCGATGAGCAAGGCAATATCACCAGTTACGATATTGCTGCCCAATGCCATTCCGTTTTCAAAAATGTGAAATATATTTTGGAAGATGCTGGCAGCAGTTGGGATAAAATTGTGGATGTAACCGTTTACCTCACCAATATGAAAGACGATTTCCCCATCTATAATAAACTATGGGCCGAGTATTTTGCTGAGAATCCTCCGTGTAGGACTACGCTTGAGATAAATTGTTTGCCTACGCCTATTGGGATTGAGCTGAAAGTTGTTGCTACTGTTTAAGAAATTCATTAATTTTGTCTAAAATCTGAATCGTATGGCAGAAATTAGTAGGTTTTATGGGATTATCATCTATATGTACTTTAAAGATCACATACCTGCACATCTTCATGCAAAATACGCAGAAGATAATGCAAAAATAGATATTAATACAGGTGAAATAATTGATGGATATATTCCCAATAAACAACTGAAACTTATTCAAGCATGGGTTGAAATCCATAAGGACGAATTACTAGCTAACTTTATTTCAATGAATGAAAACAACGGAGAATTTAAAAAAATTAACCCCCTAATATGATTTACCAAATCAAAAATATATTAAATATAGAACATTATAAAATTACTTGCTTATGGAACACAGGAGAAGTAAGAGTTATTGACTTAGAAAAAAAATTAAATGAATGGGGGGATCATGACAAAAGTGTTTATAGAAAATTATTGAATGAGCAATTATTCAAAACTGTTAAGTGCGATGGAACCACATTATACTGGGAAGGTTTGGCTACTGTAATAGAAACTGATGGTACAAAGCATCCAGCTCCTTTAGATTTAGATCCTCAAACATTATTTGAGCAAAGTAAAAAAGTCAATTAACCAATACTATCTCATTCATCATAAAAATTGAGCGGTCCGCCGCGGCCCACTTATAATAATGGTAAGCAAAGTCGAACCACAAACTAC